>RFHZ01000874.1 GCA_003696125.1 Nitrospinota bacterium | reverse complement strand
GCTCAAGGCGGTGCAACTCCATGAGGGATTCCTGAAACGGTTCCCTGCGGAGCTGAGTGGTGGAGAGAAACAACGGGTAGCCATTGCCCGGGCCTTTGCCTTCCAGCCGGCATGTGTGGTGCTCGATGAACCGACATCAGCACTTGATGTCTCTATCCAGGCTTCTATACTCAATCTCCTGCTGGCATTGCAGGAGCGGTATGGGACCTCGTATCTGTTTATCTCGCATGACCTGGGTGTTGTCCGCCATGTCGCCGATCGAATTGGAGTCATGTACCTGGGAAAGCTCTGTGAAGTGGGGAGGACAGAGGAGATTTTTTCCCCTCCCTATCATCCCTATACCCGGGCCTTGCTCTCTGCCATCCCGGTACTCGATCCTACCAGACAGCACAAGCCTATTCGCTTAGAAGGACCGGTACCCAGTGCACGCACCCTCCCTACCGGGTGCCCGTTTCATACCCGCTGTCCCCAGAAAATCGGCCCGATCTGCGAGCAGGTTGTTCCTCCCCTTGTTCAGGTCACAGATACCCACGCGCTCGCCTGTCATATCCCTCTTGCCGAACTCTCCCGGGAAGAGCCGATCCTCTAGAGAAGTGGGCTTTCGCCCGGGTTTCTATAAAGTTTCTGGGAAAGTAGTCGATATAAACATTGCGACTTGGTACCATATGAAGTGCCGATTCTCGATCAGGATACGGTAGTCGGTATCATCGCCCTTATCGGCCGGCAGCCCTTTGTCGTTGGTCCCGAAGAACAGATGCTCCTAGAGAACTTTGCGGCCCAGGCAGCCATCGCCATCTGCAATGCCCGCCTGTATGCCCAGGTACAGCATCACGCAACGGCCCTGGAACACCGCATCACCGCCCAGGAAAAAGCCGAAGCTTCTTTACGCCTTCTCTCCCGGGCCATCGAACACACCGCAGACAGCGTCATGATCACCGATACTCACGGAGTAATCCTGTTCGTCAATCCCGCCTTTGAACGTCTCACCGGATATTCTAGAGAAGAGGCGGTAGGCAACACTCCACGACTCTTGAAATCCGGTCAGCATTCCCCGGAATTCTATAAGACCCTCTGGACGACAATCTGTGCCGGGCAAACATTTCAGGCAACCTTCGTCAACCGCCGGAAGGATGGGACCCTCTACTATGAGGAGAAAATCCTCACCCCGGTGAAAGACGACCAGGGTCATATCGTGCACTTTGTTTCTACTGGGAGGGACATCACCGAACGGAAGCAGGCCGAGGAAGAGCGGGAACGGCTGCAAGAACAGGTACGACAGATGCAGAAGATCCAGGCCATCGGCACGCTGGCCGGTGGAATTGCTCATGATTTCAACAATATCCTGGCCGCTATCCTCGGCTATACCGAACTGGCCCTGTTTGATGTACCACCAGAGAGCAAAATCTGGCCGCATCTCCAGGCGGTCCTTGAGGCAGGAGACCGGGCCAAACACCTGGTGCAACAGATCCTGACCTTCAGCCGGCAACACGAGCAGGAACGCAAGCCGGTTTCCCTCCGCCTCCTCCTCAAGGAGACACTCAAGCTCCTGCGAGCCACACTCCCGGCAACCATTGAGATCCGCCAGTCCTGCCGTACTGCTCACGATATGATCCTGGCCGATCCAACCCAGCTCCACCAGGTGCTGCTCAATCTATGCACCAATGCCGAGTATGCCATGCGGGAACGGGGAGGAGTACTCGAGGTGTCCCTGGATACCGTGGAAATCGATGCCACCGTTGCCGCTGCCCATCCTCCCCTACAACCCGGCTCCTATGTGCGCCTCACGGTACGGGATACCGGACCGGGCATGCCCCCAGAGGTGGTGGAGCGGATCTTTGAGCCCTACTTCACCACCAAGCCGGAAGGAGAAGGAACCGGTCTGGGATTAGCCGTAGTGCATGGGATCGTGGCCAGCCACGGGGGAACGATTACCGTGGAGAGTCGGGTGGGAAAGGGGACGACATTTACCATTTATCTCCCCAGCCTTACTGCCTCCACCGAAACGAACTCCTCGGTGCCGGAGCCGGTTCCCCGGGGGACAGAGCGCATTCTCTTTGTCGATGATGAGGAAGCATTGGCCCGGCTAGGGTACCAGATCCTTACCCATCTGGGCTACGAGGTCACCGTCAGAACCAGCAGTCTGGAGGCCTTAGAAGCGTTTCGCGCTGCGCCTTACCGCTTTGATCTGGTCATCACCGATCAGACCATGCCCCAGATGACGGGGGAGGCTTTCAGCCAAGCTATACGAGAGATTCGTCCGGATATCCCCATCATCCTTTGCACCGGTTTCAGCCACACCATGAGCAAGGAAAAAGCCCGGCAGTTGGGGATCAATGCCTTCTTGTTGAAACCTCTGACGACAGCCGATCTTGGAAAAGTCATCCGCCAGGTACTGGCCTCTGCCGAGTCGATGACAGGTCAGGAATGAGTGGGAAACTCAAACCTGGTTCCAAGGATTGACACCTGGGGGCTAGGAATCGGATTGCCGCGAATGGCTTGCTGTATGGATGCGGTGTGTGCGTCTTTGACACCGTGTTCTCTCCTGTGATACAGTACGGGTTCACTCCACCACCTGCGTCTTTCCTACATGGTGCCAGAGGGGGAAAAGGGCCTGAAACATGCCGCTTGGGTAGGAGGGCGCTCCACAGGTTCCAGCAAGTACACCGGTCAGGGAAAAAGGACCTTTGCGGGTTATTGTTGTCCACAGCAACGACTATCTCCTTCCCAGCCAGAAGGTCTCTATAACAGCCTGTATGGCTTGGAAAGGAGGTGGGTGGTCTTGTTCCGCTAGGAAAGTGGCCAACAATTGGGGAGTATCACATCAGGGAGAGATTGCATAGAGCGGGGGATTTAGGGAGCATTTTTCACAGCACTCAAGAAGGGGTACAGGGTGAAAGAATGGACAAAACACCTGAGCGGCTGGGAACTCTTGGAGTCTATGGTGGAAAGCGTTTTGCTAGTAGACAACGAGGGACGGATCGTCTTTGTGAACAACGCCACCGAGCAACTGTTCGGGTATACCAAGGCCGAGTTATTGGGACAACCAGTGGAACTCCTGGTCCCGGAGCGCTTCCGAGCACAGCATGCCACGCACAGAACTCACTACTACTCGCACCCCACACCCCGGGCACTGGAGGATCGTAGTGGCCTCTATACCTGCAAAAAGGATGGGAGTGTCTTTCCCGTCAACATCAGCCTCAGTCCGCTGAAAACTACCGAAGGGCTCCTGGTCTTGGTGCTCCTGGCCGATCTCACCACACGCCAGCGCAAGGAGGCCCAACTGCGCCAGGCCCAGAAGCTAGACGCCATTGGCTACCTGGCCAAAGGTGTGGCCCATCACATCAACAACCATCTGGCCGTCATACTTGGGTATACCGAAATCGCCATCTCCTCCCTCCCTGGCAATTCCCCTCTCTGGAACGCGCTACTAGAAATTCGTCAGGCTGTATCTCGCTCTGCCAACCTCATCCGGCAACTCCTCCTTTTTAGCCGTACCCACTCCCTACACCAGGTTCCTCTCGATTGGAACCAGCACATCCGCACTCTGCAAAACATGCTCTGCCAACTCGTTGGCGAGGAGCATACGGTGACCTTTGCACTGGCAGAGCGACTCTGGCCGGTCTATGCTGACCCGGAAAGCCTCCATCAAGTCCTGCTGCATTTGGTGACCAATGCCCGAGAGGCCATGCCACACGGTGGCACCCTGACCATCGCCACAGAGAATGTGGTTATTGATGCAGATTACTGCCGGCAACACTCCTATGCTCGACCGGGGCGGTTTGTGTGTCTTACTGTCAGTGATACCGGTATTGGCATGAGTGCCCACATCCAGGCACACCTCTTTGAGCCGTTTTTTACTACAAAACCCTTTACGGGTGAGGGAACCGGATTAGGGCTTGCCGTTGTCTATGGTATTGTAAAAGCTCATCAAGGCTGGGTTACGGTAGATAGTCGCCTGGGTCAGGGCAGTACTGTCCGGGTTTATCTCCCTGCGTACATCAGGGAGCCAGACAGCGCGGAGGTCCATGACACCTTTTTCCCGGTGGAACAGTTTCGTGGGCAAGGTGAAGGGATACTGCTGGTGGAAGAAGATCCTTATCTAAAAACCATGCTGGAACAGGTATTACGCAGCCATGGGTATACGGTGTTTTCCTGTACTACAGGCGCCGAGGCACGGGCGATCCTGGAGGCAGAAGAACCGCACATCGCTTTGGTGATGAGCGATATTACGCTCCCAGATGGCAGCGGCCTTGATTTGGTGCAGCAATGTCAAGCCCACCAACCTCCTTTGCCGGTACTGCTGGTCAGCAGTCGCCTCATCTCTCCTAACGAATGGCACCAGATAGCGCAGGCAGAAGTGCCGATATTGCACAAGCCGTTTCGTCCCACGGACATTGTACAACATGTGTATGATACTCTCCACCGGGGTTCACTCTAGGCAGCGCTCTAAGCCAGGCAGTCGAAGAGTATTTTCGGGGAAAAATCTTCCAGGTGAAGATTCGTGAGAATGTGCGGTTAGGCGAAGTACCTGGCTACAGGCAACCGATTACCCTCTATGCCCCGTCCTTTCCTGGCAGCCAGGATTACCAACTCTTAGTCCAAGTGGTACTCGCGCATGGCAAAAAAACCGGATCAGGTAATAACCCGTTGCTTCGTCACCCACGCCGCTAAGCGAATCAGGAACTCATGAAGTCTTTAACTTAGAAAGTTCTGAAGTATAAAACTATGGAAACATAAAACTATAGAAGAAACAAAGTCCACTGTACAGAACTTGCAGACCACATAGCCTTCATAGTCTAGGACTTCTAAAGTT
>RFHZ01000873.1 GCA_003696125.1 Nitrospinota bacterium | reverse complement strand
GCCAACCAGGATACCCCGCTCATGGAGGGGAAGATCCCTATCATCGGGATCGATGTCTGGGAACATGCCTATTACCTCAAGTACCAGAACCGCCGCGCCGATTATGTCAACGCCTGGTGGAATGTGGTGAACTGGAATGAGGCGGAAAAGCGGTTTAACGCAGGCTCTTAGGATCACGGCGTCCAGCAGGAAGCCGTGAGCAAGTCACGGGAAGCCATCTCCCCTCTGGGGGCATTGGCTTCCCGTTTTTTCTGGCACGCCTGCACTTGACAGGATGGCTTTTTTCCTGCAGAGAATGCTGAGGTCGCAGAGGGGATTTTTGAAGGAAAGGGTATCGGGAAGAAGGAGGGAGAGAGGGACGATGGCGTTTGGTCGGATCAAGGAGCTCTTTATCCAGCAGGGACGCGGCACGATCGTGCAGGAGGATGGAACAGAGATCCCCTTTACCCGCCATGATCTCCAGAACTGGAGTGATCTCTGCTTTTACACGCGGGGACAGGTGGTCGAGTTTGATCTCGAGAACAGCCCTGCCGGCCCCCGTGCGGTCCGTATCCGCCTCCCTGCCTGGATTTATCCCAAGCACTAAAGACCAAAGTAGCGTAGCGCTCCCGGCTGCAGGAAGGGATTGAACTGTACCTCGCGTCCTATCGTGGTCTCAGGACCATGCCCGGGATAGACTCTGGTATTCGGGTCGAGCGGGGCCAGCTTCTGGTGAATGGCCTGCAGGAGCGTTTCTGCTGATCCTCCTTCCAGATCGACTCGCCCCACAGAGCCGGCAAAGAGGGTATCACCGGAAAAGAGGATACGCTGTGCGGCCAGGTGAAAACAGACCCCACCCGGGCTGTGTCCCGGCGTGTGGATGACCTCCAGGCGGAGCCTGCCCACGGTGATCTCCTCCCCGTCTTCGAGATAGTGGTCAACAACAGGGGTCTTTACACTCCCAAAGCCGTACAGCGGTGCCTTTTGGGCCAGGTCCTGGAGTAAAAACTCATCCCCCCGGTGCAGATAGAAAGGGGCACCGGTCTTTTCCTTCAACTCCTGTACCCCGACCACATGGTCGATGTGACCATGGGTATTCAGGATTTTGCTCAACGTCAACTGCTGTTGCTCCAGCATCCGCAAGATGCGGGGGACCTCTCCGCCCGGGTCAATGACTACCGCTTCCCCCTGTTCCAGATCCCCCAGCAGATAACAGTTCATGGCAAAAGGGCCGATAGAGGTCAGACTCTGAAAGAACATGCCTCACTCCTCATGGAAATTCTCTTCTCGTCTCTTACCGCAAGCACCTGCCCTTTACGATCCCGCCGGTCAGAGACTAATAGGGGACCGGGCAAGGCCCGGGAATGTCGATTCTTGCCGGGACGGTTCGTAAACCGTCTCGACTACCCGCTGACGTGCCTGGGGTTACCCCCAACTGTACTACAAGTGGTTATTATACAGAGCCGGGGAGAGGAGATGCAAGAAGAGAGAGGGTTCGGAGGGGAGCAGCGATATTTTCCTTGATCTATCTACTCAAAAGTGTTATAGTGTGGTCAGTATCTAGTACAGAGAATCTTTGCCGAAAGATAAAGAGATTTCCTATCTAACCGCAGGAGCTCTGACTTGCTTCTGCGGTTTTTTTATCGTGGGCAAAGCATTCTGTAGGGTAATTTACCTTTAAGGAAAGGAAGAACGATGCCTGTGGGGAGAGTAAAGTGGTTCAATGATCAAAAAGGGTACGGATTCATCGAACAGGAAGGTGGAAAGGATGTCTTCGTCCATTATTCGGCACTCCAGGGAGAAGGGTTCAAGACCTTGACGGAGGGGCAAGAGGTTCGTTTCGAGATCATAGACGGTCCCAAAGGACCACAGGCCAGTAACGTGACCGTTGTCGTTTAATCCTGATGCGCTTGCTGGCCATGTTTTCCGTGAGTAGAGATGTTTGCAGGATAAAAAAAGGAGAAGAGAGATGAATTGGGAAAAGGTAAAATTCGGTCTGTTCAGTGCTCTTGGTGGCGCCATCCTGTTAGCCATCGTCGGCTTCAGTTGGGGAGGATGGGTAACGAGTGGTACGGCCCAGGAAGCGGCAGAAGAGATGGCGGCAGAGGCGGTTGCTGCCCGTCTGGCCTCGATCTGTGTCGCCCAGTTTGCCCAGGATGTAGAAAAAGACCAGAAGTTCAAAGAGCTGCAGGCCAAAACCTCCTGGCAGAGGAAGGACTATGTGGTAGAGCAGGGGTGGGCGACCATGGTAGGAGAAGAGAAGCCCGATAGCCAGGTTGCCATCGAGTGTGCCAACCGCATCTTGCAGGCAAGCCGCTAAGACCTCCCCTTTTCCCCATGTCGGATGTCTACTCATGCTCCTCTATACCTGCAAAATTCCCCAGAGAGGGGAAACGGTGTTGACATTCCCTCATCCCCTGCGCTAGAGTCGAGATAAAAGGGGGAGCGAACGGATACCACGGAGCTCCGGAGGAGAAGCCGGAGCCCCATCGTTCCCCACCACCATCCCTCGGTGTTATAGGGATTTTACGACCAGAAGGTGTGGCAGAAAAGGGGGAGAGGGGAGCATGAGTCCTGTCCAACCACTAAGCGCAGAAGCCCTCTATCGGCGATGCGATCCGGCACAGTTTTCCTTTGAGACGACCTCGGAGCTGGACAACCTGCAGGGGATCGTGGGACAACCACGCGCCGTAGAGGCGATTCAGTTTGGGACCGGCATGCGACGCGAGGGGTATCACCTCTTTGCCCTGGGACCGGCCGGGACCGGTAAATACTCGCTGGTACACCAGTTCCTCACCCAGAGAGCCGGCAGCGAGCCGGTTCCCCCTGATTGGTGCTACGTCAACAACTTTGAGCAACCGCATAAGCCCAGGGCACTGCAACTCCCTGCCGGCCAGGGGACCGTGCTCCGTCACGATATCGACCGGCTGGTGGAAGAACTCCGCACCGCGATTCCGGCTGCCTTTGAGAGCGAAGACTACCGCACACGACGCCAGGTCATCGAGGAGGAGTTCAAGGAACGACAGGAACAGGCGCTGGAGGAGTTGCGAAAGCAGGCCCAGGAGCGGGGCATTGCCCTGATGCGCACCCCCATGGGACTCGCCTTTGCCCCCATGAGGGAGGAAAAGGTGCTGGGACCGGAGGAGTTTCAAAAGCTCCCCCCGGAAGAACGCAAGCGGATAGAGACCGAGGTCTCTATGCTGCAAGACCAGCTCCAGAGCATCGTCCGCCAGGTTCCCCGCTGGGAGCGGGAGAGCAGAGAAAAGCTGCGCCAGTTGAACCGCGAGGTCACCATCTTTGCCGTCGGACACCTGATCGAAGAGCTACGCCAGAAGTACACCTCCTTCCCTGCCGTGCTGGAATACCTCCAGGCCTTGGAACAGGATGTGCTCAACAACATCCAGGACTTTCTCAAACCGGCCGAGACTCCCCCTGAGCTGGCTCTGGGTTCTGCCCAATCCCCTCCCCCCGGTGATTCGGGAGCGTTTCGTCGCTACCGGGTCAACGTCCTGGTCGATCATAGCCAGACACAGGGGGCCCCGGTGGTGTACGAGGATCATCCCACCTATCAGAGTCTGGTAGGACGGATCGAGCACATCGCGCAGATGGGGGCGCTGGTCACCGACTTTAACCTGATCAAGGCGGGTGCCCTGCACCGGGCCAACGGGGGATACCTGATCCTCGATGCGTATAAGGTGCTCATGCAGCCGTACGCCTGGGAAGGCCTGAAGCGTGCGCTGCGCGCCCGAGAGATCCGTATCGAGTCGCTGGGACAGATGCTCAGCCTGGTCACTACCGTCTCCCTCGAACCAGAACCGATCCCCCTGCAGGTCAAGGTGGTGCTGCTAGGAGAACGCCTCCTCTACTGCCTGCTGGCCCAGTTTGATGCCGAGTTTAATGAACTGTTCAAGGTGGCCGTCGATTTCGAAGAGGAGATGGATCGCAGCCCGGAGAACCAGCACCTCTATGCCCGTCTCCTCGCCACCCTCATCCGTAAAGAGGGGTTGCGTCCCTTTGACCGCAGCGGCGTTGCCCGGGTCATCGAACAGAGTGCCCGCATGGTGAGCGATGCGGAAAAGCTCTCCCTGCACATGCGCAGCGTGGTGGATCTCCTGCGCGAAGCAGACTACTGGGCCGGAGAGGCGGGTCGTGATGTGGTCAGCGCGGCGGATGTGCAACGGGCCATCGATGCCCAGATCCACCGG
>RFHZ01000872.1 GCA_003696125.1 Nitrospinota bacterium | reverse complement strand
GTTCATGGGCCCGGATCGCCTCCACGATCTGATCCCCGACCCGATACACCGGATCGAGGGCGTTCATGGCACTCTGGGAGATGATGGAGATCTCCTTCCAGCGAATCTTGCGCAACGCCTCCTCCCGCAAGGGGACCAGGTCCTGACCGCGAAAGCGAATCTCCCCGCCACTGATCATGCCATTGGGAGGCAGGAGCCGCAGGATGGCTTTGGCCATGGTGGTCTTACCGCATCCGCTCTCCCCGACCAGTCCCAGGTTTTCCCCCTCGTGGAGGGTAAAGGAGACCCGATCCACGGCCTGCGCATCCCCCAGGGTCGTCCGGTAGGTCACACAGAGATTCTTGACAGCCAACAGTGCCATATCAGTACGCCCGGAGTCTCGGATTGATCACCTCTTCGTACGCGCGCCCGATCATGAAACAGGAGACCACAAAGAGGGCGATGGCGATGCCGGGGGGCAGGGTCCACCACCAGGCGCGTCGCATCCCCCCGCTGATGAACGCATAGTGGAGAATGCTTCCCCAACTGACCACCTCCGGATCCCCCAGCCCCAGGAAGCTGAGGCTGGCCTCGACCAGAACGGCAAAGGCGACCCCAAAGGCCATGTAGAGGAAGGACATGGGGAGCACATTGGGTGCGATGTGGATATAGATGATCCGCCAGTGACTCGCCCCGGCGGCCCGGGCCGCCTTGACAAAGGGACGCTCGCGCAGCGACAACACCTGCGAGCGGATGATGCGGGCAGAAAAGCGCCACAGCAAGAGGACGATGGCCAGGATGGTGGTCCAGATGCTCGGTCGCATCAGGGTCACCAGGATGATGGCAAAGGGGAGGAAGGGGATCCCATAGAGCACATCGGTCAGCCGCATCAGGGTGGCATCTACCCAGCCTCCCCAATACCCGGCATGCAGGCCCATGTTGGTACCGATCAGGACGATGCAGAGGGAGGAGATGAAGCCGACGGTGATGGCGACGCGGGAGCCGTAGATCACCTGGCTCAAGACGTCGCGGCCGTAGCTGGTGGTCCCGAACCAGTGTTCTGCCGAAGGGGGACGGGTGCGCAGGAGGAAGCCGTCTGCATCGTAATGGCGGGCCAGCGGATCGTACGGGGCGATATAAGGGGCAAAGATGGCCAGCAGCACAAAGCTGAGCAAGAGGAGGGTGCCGGTCAGCCCCATGCGATCACTTAGAATGATGCGGATCTGCTCGACCAGAACCCCTAAGTAAGGAATTTCCTCCAGATCTTTCCAGTAAGTAGACCTCATCATACCCCTCCCTTATCGATACACGATCCGGGGATCGAGATAGCCGTAGAGGAGATCGACCAGGAAGTTTAAAAGGATCACGATCATGGCCATGAGGAAGAAAGAGGCCTGCGCCACCGGATAGTCCAGCCGGTCTACGGCCAGGACGATCTCCCTCCCCATACCGGGCCAGGAGAAAACGACCTCCAGGAGGACCTGCCCGCCAAAGGCAAAGCCGGTGAGGAGCGCGGTATAGGTGACGACCGGGAGGATGGCGTTTCGTGCCCCGTGTTTAAACATCACCTGGAATTCTGACAGTCCTTTGGCCCGCGCCATCTCCAGAAAATCCTCTCCCCGCACCTCCAGGATACTGCTGCGCATGATCATCATCGGGTCTGCGATGAAGTAGAGGGTGGCGCAGGCGACCGGCAGGATGAGGTGGTAGAGGAAATCCCAGCTCAGGTATTTCTGGAGGAGGGTATCCGCCTCATAGCCGGGAGTGCGCATGCCACCGGCCGGGAAGATCCTCAGCCAGAAGGAGAAGATGGCGAGAAGCACGATGGCGGTCCAGAAGATCGGTATGGAACGCAGGAAGAGGGAGGCGACCACCCCGGCCTGTTCGATCTTGTGTCCCCGCTTCCAGCCCAGGAAGGTGCCGAGCAGTATCCCGATCCCGATGGCCAGCGAGATGGATACTCCCATCAGGAAGAGGGTATTGATGATCTTCTCGGCCAGCAGATCAAAGACCGGTTCCCCGTAAAAGAAGGAGGTGCCGAACTCTCCCTGCATCAGATTTTTCAGATACCGGAAGTACTGGACATAGAGCGGCTTATCCAGTCCCCAGCGTGCCCGCAGCAGGTTCTGCGCTTCGATCGACATCTGGGAGTCGATCAGCATCGAGGTCGGATCCCCGGGCACGATACGAAACAGGAAGAAGATGACGGTCGAGACCACAAAGATGACAAAGATGGTCTGCAGGGTGCGTTTAATGAGAAACTCTCGCATGTTCCATCCTCTTCTTGCGCCTGTTTAAGTTGAGGGGAGAACGTTTTACCCAGATGAGGGACTTCTCTCTTCTCTCCTGCTGGGGGGGGAAGTGTTTCTCCCTCCCCCCGTCAATCCTCTCTTCTCCCTGCCCTTCTTTTAGGCCGGATAGAGGAGTCGTCCCTTCTTATCCCACCGGTACCCGGCATCCTTGAGGATCTGCCGGGCCAGGTCGATGCTGTACTCTACCGGCTCCAGGTTCGGGTTGTGCCAGAAGGTCAGCTTGGGAGAGATGGGGGTGTTTTTGGCCACGGTAGCCCTTCCTCCAAAGGCGACCCTGACGATCTCCTCTTTGGGAATGGCGTGGTAGAGCGCCTTGCGGAAGTTCACGTCTGAACAGGGGCGCTCCGTCATCAGTCCCCGCACCTCATAGAAGGCATGGTTCTCCGATTCCACGATGGCAATATCCTTGCGTCCCTGGAGCGCATTGATCTGATCCGGGGTCAAAATCCACCCATAGGCATCCGACTCCCCGGTCTCCAGCATGCCCAGGGCGGTCTCGGCGGCCGGGACATCGAGCACGATGAAGCGATCGATCCCCTTGGGCGCCATGAAGTGCTCCTTGTTTGCCACCAGGGCGAGTTCCTCCTTCTTGCGCCAGTACCCGAGCTTGTAGAAGCCGCTGCCGATCATCTCCTTGTTCTCGAACTGGAGCGGGTCATCGACCTTCTCCCAGATGTGCTTGGGGATCAGGTGCATGTACCCCAGCGTGTTGATCAGGAAGGGGGCAAACGGTTCCTTGAGCTTGATGCGCAGCTTGTTATCCCCCACGATCTCGGTATGATCGACCACATCGGCCACATGCTTGTACATGGCCGGCTCTACCCGCTGCACCAGATCAAAGGAGAACTTGGCATCCTCGATGGTCACCGGCTTGCCGTCGTGCCACTTCATCCCATCACGCAGGGTGATATCAAAGGTGACGTAATCCTTCATCTCCCAGGACTCGGCTGCCCAGGGGATCACCTCCATGTTGACGTCGAGCTTGGTGAAGGTATCGTAGACAAAGCGATGCCAGGCCTGCTCCACAGCGCCAAAGACCTGGAAAGGATTGAAATTCCCGAGAAGGTAGCGATAGGTCAGCTTAAAGGTCTTCTTCCCGCTCTTCGACCGCAGGTTGATGTAGGTCCAGGGGCTGTAGGGGAAGAACCCGCCGGCACCCATGCGGGGGGTGACCCCTTCCCAGTCGGTGTTGTACGCGTTGACGTAATTGTGGTGACAGATGAACCAGATCGGATAATCCTTGGCGATTACCTCCTGGCACTTCCACACTAGCTGCCGGCGTTTCTCGCGATCCATCTCCCGCTTCTGGGCCTCGATGAGCCGGTCTGCCTCCGGATTCATGTACATCTGCCAGTTCCGTCCCTTCTCCTGGCGGGCGCGTGAAGAGTGGTAGAGTTCCTCCAGCCAGAAATTGGGATCGATCCGCTCGTCGCGTCCTCCCCAGGACATCATCATGATGTGTCCATAGGTAGGGGGACGCCGCTGGATGTGGGGGATGGTAGCCTGAAAGCTCCGCGTGGTGAGGTGCACATCCAGTCCCAGCTTCCGCCACTCCGGCGCGATAATCCGTGACGCCTCTATCCACTGGGGAAAGCTGGGAAGCAGTACCTCCAGGGTCGGCACCCGCTCCGGGTTATCCTGGGCAGCCCGGACCGGTCGCACCCAGGCCACGTTTCCCAAAGCTCCCATGCCCATGGCAGCCGTTGTCTTCAGGAAGGTGCGTCGATTGACGATGGCATCAGACATGATCTCCCCTCCTTTCCTCTACCCGATCAGGCCAAAATTCTCTTATACTCGCGGCCATTATAGGGTCTTTAGAGCAGGGGTGCAACAAAAAAGATGGTCGAGGGCACCAGAAACGGCGGGCAGGATCTCGCCTGCTGGGGGCAGATTGCCGGGAAGAGAGGCAGAGATGGGTACCTCCAAACTCAGGCACTCCCTTTAATCGCCCCGGCTGTCATCCCCTCGATAAACCGCTCCGAGAGGAATAGGTAGGCAACCAGCAAGGGAAACATGGCGGTAACCAGGCTAGAGGCG
>RFHZ01000871.1 GCA_003696125.1 Nitrospinota bacterium | reverse complement strand
TTATCCGGGGGGACTGGAAATCCTGGCCGCTGGCCGGCCGGATGTGGTGGTGTTGCAGCATGCTCCGGCCCGCAAGGAATACGATGGCTTTCCCGGCTATCCCCTCCATCCCCTGGATAAACAGATCCAGGCGATTGAGCTCTTATCGGGCAAACCGGTCATTGCCATTACCATCAATCATGAACATCTCAGCGAGGCCGAAATCCCGTCGATCTGCGAGACGATCCGTCAAACCACTGGCCGTCCGGCCTGTGATGTGTTGCGGGATGGTCCGGGAGAGTTGGTGGCCGCTCTTCTCCCTTACCTGCAACGCTGAGGGAGAAGCAGGAATGGAGATCACGCGTGTCGAAGCCTGGCCGGTCTCCCTGCGCCTGGCCGAGCCGTACACCATTGCTTACGAGACGGTAGAGACGGCAACGAACGTCTTTCTGCGACTCGAGACCAGGCAGGGGATGGTCGGATACGGGTGTGCAGCCCCGGATCAGGAGGTTACCGGGGAGACGGTACACAGCGTCCTGCACGCCTTCACCGATGTCATTGCCCCTGCTCTCCAGGGAGCAGACCCGCTCCGGTGGGCCATGCTCCAGGAGCAGCTCTGCGCGTCCTTACCGCATCAACCTGCGGCCCGGGCCGCGGTCGATATGGCCCTCTTTGACCTGGCAGGCAAGGCGGCCAATCTCCCGCTCTGGAAGCTCCTCGGCGGCTATAGGGACCGCATCGAGACCAGTGTCACCATCGGGATTCTTCCCGAGGCAGAGACGGTTGCCCGTGCCCGGTACTGGGTAGGGCAGGGGTTTCGCTGCCTGAAGCTCAAGGGGGGGATCGATGTCGAGGCGGACATCGTGCGGGTGTGCAAGGTCAGAGAAGCGGTGGGAGGGGGAATCGCTCTCCGTTTTGATGCCAATCAGGGCTTTACGGTAGCGCAGGCCATTCGTTTCGTGCAGCAGACGGCCAGGGCCGGATTAGAGTTGCTCGAGCAACCCACACCTAAAGGAGACCCGGCTTTGTTGGGAGAGGTGAGGCGCCATTCTCCCATCCCGGTCATGGCGGATGAGAGCCTGGTCACTCTGGAGGATGCCTTTCGTCTTGCTCAGGGGAAACTGGTGGATATGGTGAATGTGAAGCTGATGAAGGTCGGGGGGATTTCCGCAGCCCTGCAGGTAGCCGGGGTTGCGCGGGCCAGTGGGTTGAAGATCATGGTCGGCTGCATGGATGAGGCTGCGCTTGCCATCGCCGCCGGCCTCCATTTCGCCCTGGCCTCCCCTCAGGTCGTCTATGCCGATCTGGATGGACACCTGGAA
Organism: Nitrospinota bacterium; assembly: GCA_003696125.1. GTDB lineage: Bacteria > Tectomicrobia > Entotheonellia > J063 > J063 > J063. The sequence continues at coordinate 2,066 of RFHZ01000871.1, read as the reverse complement.
CTACTCAACGACCCTTCCCAGGGGAGCGTGATCCTCCACCAGGGCACCCTGTTCCCCACCGATCGTCCCGGTTTGGGAGGGGACCTGGCGGAGTGACGCATTCAGGGATCTCCCCTTTGCCGTCTACTCCCTGATTTCTCCTCAATCCAGGCGAGGACCTGTCCTACCATCGCCTCCCGGTTGGTAGGGGTCACCTCCCATAACTCCACATCGGGACGCTCCTTGATCGCCTGGATGAAGCCGTGTGCATGGCGATGGATGGTGGCAACGATGAGATGATCCGTATCGAGCAGGGCCTGCATCCTGGTCACAAAGCGGGGAGAACAGCATTCCATCCTGCCGATTTCGTCGATGAGATAGAGATCGACCGTTTTGTCCGGGCGTAAGGCGGAATCTACGACCTGATCCAGGGCTTCGACATTGACCCTGTACTTCCCCACACGATGAGGAGAGGAGAGATCGGTGTGGGCGAGGATGATGCTCTCCCCCTGAAAGGTGACCAGACGAAAACCCTTGCGCCGGCCACCACTGCGTATCTCATCGGTGATAAAACCGCGGATGTTCAGGCCAGGAAGGGCAGCAGCCACCTTCCGCACCAGCGTGGTCTTGCCCACTCCAGGTACACCGGTGAGCAGCAGGACATGCGGTGACAGCGAGCCCATGTTCCTCTCCCCTCCCCCCTCTTGTCCCAGGAGAGCATCCTGCAACCGGAATCGGTCCTCCTGCAGAAGCCGAGGACATCAGGAAAGAGCCGCTCGGGGAGTCACAGTCCGATTCGTTTAGATCAACTGCACCCAGTCCGCACCCACCTGGGCAAAACGACGGTACAGCTCGTCAATGACTTCAGGAGCCAGTCGCCACTGCTCAGCAGACATCCACTCCAGATTGGCCCGCATATGGGCAGGGTTACGGGTACCGACAATGGCCGTATCCACCTCATCATGACTCAACACAAAGCCTAATGCCAGCAGGATACGGTTCTCAGGAGCACCCGGGATAGGTCCCATCTTCAGCATGGTCTGCGCCCGGGCAAAGTACTCATCCGCATAGGCACTGGGGCTTTGTGGAGCTCCCCAGGCCCCGTTAGCAATCGGTCGCTTGACAATGATACCCATATTCCTGGCTTTAGCCAGGGGGAACAGGGTGGTGCGGGCGCGTTGATCCACCAGGTTGAAACTCGTCTGCAGGGTGTCAAAGAGACCGCTCTCCACGGCCCAGCGGGCGGCTTCGTTGTCACCGCTATAGCCGATAAAGCGGGTTTTCCCCGCCTTTTGCGCATCCTGTAAGGCCTGAATCGCTTCTCCCCGTTCCAGCACATCGACGTCACAGGAGTGGAGTTGCACCAGATCGAGGTAGTCGGTCTTCATGCGGGTCAGGCTGCGATCGATACTGTCCGTGATGGTTTGAGCCGTCCAGGGCTCGCCGACGTATCCCCCGGCCACATGACCACACTTGGTAGCCAGGATGTACTCCTGGCGTCGATGCGCAATAGTCCGGCCGATCAGCTCTTCGCTGATGCCGTAACAGGCACTGGTATCCAGGAAGTTGATCCCGCCATCGAGTGCCGCGTTCAATACCGCTGCTGCCTCGGCTTCGTCATCAAAGGTGAGGCGGTACCCGATCTCGGATAAGCCTGCTCCCAGCCGACTCACGGTAAGGCCGGTCTTACCAAGGGTCTTCATCTGCATACGCTGCTCCTCATTGCAAGGCATCTGGATGTTACGATGACACACCGCTTACAGAACTGGTCTTGCCTGCATTATAGAGGGGAGTTGCTGGAGTGTCAACTCTGAAGCGCGGGACGACGCTTGACAAACCAGGAGGCATTTGCTAGAGTAAGCCGGTATTTTGGCGATGTTGTGCGTGGTGGTTTTCTGATCGGAATGGAGGGAAATGCGAGGTAGATAGGGAATGAATCTGGCGAATAAGATCACTCTGGCGCGGATTGTTCTGATTCCCCTCTTTGTCAGTCTCTTGGTCTACCAGCAACCCCTGGCCGCGCTGGTGATCTTTGTGGTAACCGCGTTGACCGATGCTGCCGACGGGTTTATCGCCCGGTCCAGAGC
>RFHZ01000870.1 GCA_003696125.1 Nitrospinota bacterium | reverse complement strand
GGCTTTTGAGACTCCACATCACTGTAAAATATTCCGACAGTTCTCGAGAGGGTACACGGTACAAAAGATCAGCAGGCCGACTCAAAAGGAGGGTGATCTCCTGAACACCAACACCCAACAGTCTCTAAATTTTTACCAGATTCATCAAGCGGTATGGATCAGAGGTAGGAGCGGTGGATCAGTTGCTGGTAGAGCTGCGTATGCCGCTCTAGCGCTTCCTGGTGGGCCTGGTGATATCCCGGCCGTGGCGTACAGGTCTGTCCCAGGCGGACCGGCGCATCGGTGATGTTGGAGAGAAGACCAAGGGTCTCCAGAACAAGAAGGGCCACACCGCGGCTGGAGGCTTCCGGTTCGGCAGAGGCGATGACCGGTTTTCCCAGCACATCGGCCATGATCTGCACCCAGGCACGCGAGTGCAAGAATCCCCCGCTGGCAACGATCTGCCCGGCTTGTGGGGCCACAGGCTGCAGGAGTCGATGAATCAGGGCAAAGCGATAGGCGACCGCTTCCAGGCAGGCCTGCAGGATGTCGAGCGGCCGGGTGTGGAGTCTGAGCCCGTCGATGACCCCCCGGGCATCCAGCGCCCAGCCCGGGTTGCGCTCCCCGGCCAGAAAGGGGAGCACGGTAAGCCGGTGTCCAGCCGGTCTCCGGGCAAGGAGCGCCTCCTCGGTCTCATCAGGGCCGGGAAGCTGCAGGGTTCTGGTCAGCCAGGCATAGAGATTCCCCCCGTTGCTGAGTGCTCCCCCCAGCAGGTAGCGCTGCCGATCGACACGGTAGTACCAGAGTCCCCACGGCGGCTCCCCCTGTCCACCGGAAAAGAGGATACGCATCGCCCCGCTGGTCCCGACCATCAGCGCGATGCGCTGGGGCGAGGTACAGCCACTCCCGATGTTGCTGCACGCCCCATCCCCGACCGGCGGAAACCAGGGGAGACGACTCAGAAAACCGAGACGACGGGCATACCTCTCCTCGATTCCGGTACAGGAGTCGTGGAAGTCTACCAGGGAAGAGAGTTGCGACGGGTCGAGCTGCAGGGTACGGAGCAGCTCCTCATCCCAGGTCATCGTTCGCTGGTCCAGCAGCCCACTCCCTGAAGCCATAGACAGGCTGCAGATCCGGCGCCGAAAGAGCCGCAGGAAGAGGTACTCGCCCCAGGACATCCACCAGGCAGCACGATCGTACAGGGCAGGATGGTTCCGCTGCAACCAGAGGAGCTTGGCCGGCAGATAACTGGCATGGAGGACACAGCCGGTACGACGATGAATCTCCCGTTCCGGCAGTACCTGACGGAGCTCCTCTGCCTCGGCGCGGGCCCGCAGATCTGACCACATATAGACCGGGGTCACGGCCTGGCCCTGTCCATCCACCCCCACCAGGCTGTGCCAGAAGGTGGTGACACCCACGCCGGCCATCTCCCCGGCCAGTTCGGTAAGCTGGGGCAGGGTGTTTTCCAGACAGGTCAGGGTCTGCTCGAACAGGATACCGGCATCGAGTTCTGCCCCGCCCTCCGGCGTTGTGCGTACCTGGTAGGGAATGCTCTGTCCCAGACCGGGTACCTTGTTCCCTTCCCGGTCAAAGACCAGGGTGCGCACCGAAGAGCTCCCCACATCCAGGGTGAGCACAAAAGGAGCGGACAGCGAAGACAGGTTCATACCGGACAACTCCTCACCTGCGACCGGATCCGGGCAATCGCCCAGGCCGCATGCTCGCGAACAAGCGGTTCGGGATCGTGTAAGGCTCGTTCCAGCACCGGTAACGCTTCTGGACTCCCCCAGTTCCCCAATGCAACGGCCACGTTGCGCAGGAGTCCGCGTCTCTTGGCGCGGGTCACCGGTGTCCCGCGAAAACGCGCCCGAAACCCTGCATCATCGAGCGCCATCAAGTCTACCAGCTTTGGAGCCACCCACTCCGGATCGTAGCGGAGAAAAGGG
>RFHZ01000869.1 GCA_003696125.1 Nitrospinota bacterium | reverse complement strand
TTTCCTCCTTTTCCCTGCACCTGATCGACCAGCCCTTACCCTCTCCTCCCTCTTCTTCCCTGTTTCACGCCTCTCTCCTCCGCCTTGCCCCTGGTCAAAGCCTCTCCCTCCATGTGCAGGGCTGTCTCACCCGGCGGGGACAGCAGGAGTTTCAGCAGGTCGAGATCCGTACCCGCTTCCCGTTCGGCTTCTTTGAAAAGTCCCGCCTGTTAACCATTCCCGGCTCTCTGGTGGTGCTCCCTGCCCTGGGAGAACTCGATCTGGTTCCCCTGCTGAGAGGAGGGGAGGCGCAGCAACAGTGGCAGAAGGTGGTGGCCCAGCGGGGAGGAGAGGAGGAGTTCCATAGCCTGCGGGAGTATCGGAGCGGGGATAACCCCCGCCGTATCCACTGGCGCTCCTCGGCCAGGCAGCAACGCCTGATGGTGCGGGAGTTTGAGCAGGAGGAGCGGCCGGCGGTCAGCATCCTTCTAGATACCCGGCTCTCAGGACAGCCCACGCCCCAGGAACAGGCTGCCCTGGAGACGGCGATCAGCTTTGCCGCCACCCTTACCCTCCGCCTGCTGGAGAGAGGGTTTCAGGTCACCCTGGCCGCCTATACCCCGCATCTGACCGTGCAGACCGTCTCCGGTGGTCCGCAAAAGGCCTTGCCGGTGCTGAAGACCCTGGCCCTGCTGGTACCGAACAGGGAGCGAGGGATAGGAGAGCTCTACCAGGAGGTCCGGCCTGTGCTACCGGCAGGGACCCGCTTTCTGGTGTTCTGGGGAGAAGAAGACTCCCTGCCGCAGTGTTCACCAGAGGGGAGAGAGGAGCGGATCATCCTCTGCAATGTCACCACCCCGGCCTTTGCCACGCTGTTTTCCCTGCCCGAACAGGTATCATGAAAACCAGCCAGGTGGTCAGGTCTTATCCTCCTCTCAAGCCACCTGCTCCAAGAAATCGGCAAAGGCCAGGAGTTCTCTGGCCATAGAAACCGTGCAGGTTCAGTACCGCCGAATCCAGATAGAGGTCCTGATCCTCAGGATGCCGCCTGGCAGCAGCTACGGCTCGTTCTGCCCGGGATACAACCCGCTCCAGTTCTGCCAGCTCCTGGCGGATACGCCCTGCCACAACCAGGTAGCGCTCGATCATAGATCCACCCCTTCTTGCTCGATTACAGCCAGCAGCGAAGGGCGGCAGATCGCCACATCCACCAGGTTCATCTCGATTTCCGAATCCAGATCCATTACCGCACCGATAGCCTGAAAGGTATCCTGAGGCCGAATCCCCCAGGCTGCGATGTCTACGTCTGACCAGGGGGTAAAGCACCCTTCATGCACCAGTGAGCCAAAGACCACCACACGTACGGCACCGAATCGCTCCTTCAGCAACCGTGCGGCTTCCTGTGCCACCTCCCAGGCATGCTCACGCCGTCGAGCCAGTTCCCGCTGCTCCTTCTCCCACCGGGCCCGGGCAGCCTGTCTGTATTCCGCCACCTCTTCCGGTGTCAGATTTCGTGCTGTCTGGGTCATCATCTCCTCCTCCAGATCGGCCTGAACTCCCCCTTATCTCCCATGCTCACTTATTATACCCTGCCCCCCTTCTCTGCGTCCAGCGCCCTGACTCCCTGTGTTTTTTGCTCCTGGTGCTCTCCCTCACGAAAGGCCTGTAAGGGTAGCGGCCCGTAGAGGCGCAGCGCCGTGCACCCTGCCGGCTTCTGTCGTGGCCACACCGCTGCCGGATGTGGTAGAATAGACGAAACGTGACCAAGAGCCGTATGTGCTCTCCTGCCAAGGGAGTGTATACAGAAACCCCTGTCATGAGGAGAAGCCATGGATCGTCGCCTGGAAGGAAAAGTTGCCATTGTCACCGGAGGAGCCTCGGGGCTGGGTCGGGCCATTGCCCTCCGCTTTGCCACCCATGGTGCCAGGGTGGTGATCGCCGATATCCGTCGAGACCCCAAGGAGGGAGGGGCTCCCACCGATCAGATCATCCAGAGAGAATCATCTGGCGCAGCCTGTTTTTCCCCTACCGATGTGACCCAATACGCCCAGGTAGA
>RFHZ01000868.1 GCA_003696125.1 Nitrospinota bacterium | reverse complement strand
TCCCACGAACGAGAAAAAGCCTGGCCATGAAAAGAGATACCGTAGCGAAACTCAGGCAACTCTCACACCAACTGCGAGAACAAAAGCTCTATGCCCAGCTCTTCTCTTTTGCCCGCCAGGAAGGGGTCTCCCTTTACATGGTAGGAGGGGCGGTACGGGATCTCCTCTTTTTCCAGCATCTCCCTACCGATGTCGATCTGGCGGTTCCAGAAAGAGCCCTGGAGTTTGCCCAGAGCTTTGCCCGCCGTATTCGTGGTGTCTATGTCCTGCTCGATGCTGCAGAACGGACGGCCCGGGTGGTGTACCAGAAGCGGATCACCTTCGATTTCACCCAGTTCCGGGCTCCCACCATCGAAGCCGACCTGAAAGAGCGGGACTTTACCATCAATGCGATGGCCCTTCCTTTGGACGACCTGATGACCGGCGCCTCGTTACGTCTCATCGACCCCTATGGAGGGGAGCAGGACCTGGAAGCCGGCATTATCCGGATGGTAGCCTCACACAGCATACGGTCCGACCCGCTGCGCATGGTCCGTGCCTATCGTTTTGCCGCCCAGTTCGGGTTCACCGTTGCTGAAACCACTGAAGAGGAAATCGGCCGCTGCCTTCCCCTGTTGGCCCGGGTTTCGGCCGAACGGGTACACGATGAACTGCTGAAGCTTTTGGGAACGCCTCGTGCCACGTCGACATTGAGGCAGATGGAACGGATCGGGCTGCTTTATCAGCTCTTTCCAGAGTTAGAGGCGGTAGGTGACTCCTCTCTCCCGGAATACGTCTGGACAGAGCTGCAAGGGCTGGAGCAGATCTTACACCATCCTGCAGCACGTTGCGGAGAGCTTGCCGATCGCATACAAGGCTATCTGAGCGCCTCTCCCCACCGTCTCCCTCTCCTCAAGCTCGGTCTCCTCTTGGCCCGCTCTCATCTCCCGGAGAAAAAAGAGCCGAAAGCGATGGCTGCCTGGTGGGAAGAGGTGGGAGAGCGGCTCCGCTTCAGCCGGGCTGACATCCGCTTTGTCCACCATCTGCTTGCCCATCACCCTTCCCTGGCTCCTCTCCTCTCTTCCCGGCCCCCGGAGAGGACCCGTATCCTCTATCGACTGTTTAAAGAGGCCGGGGACGCGGTGTTCGGTCTTTTTCTCTGGGAAATGGGACGGGTGAGCAGCCGGGGTTCAGACCAGGCCTGGCAACATACCTTCGGCGTGGTGCAGCAGAGCTGGCAGCAACTGGACACGCAGATTATCCCGCTGCTGAAACGCCCCCGGCTCCTGACGGGTAACGACCTGCAGCAGGTTTTTGCCTTAAAGCCGGGCCCCCGCTTCCGGGAAATCCTACAGGAAGCAGAAGAAGCCGAGGTGAGGGGAGAAATCCAGAGCAAAGCAGAAGCGCTCCACTGGGTGCGTCGGCGTTTTGGCCTTGCATTCTCGGAAGAGGCGTGGTAAGGGTACTAGGAGTCAACTGATGTAGGGAGCACTTCCTTCTTAGGAACCGTCAAGGGGTCTCCTCCTGCTCAGGGATGGGTTTCCAGACGAGAGAAGGCAAGGAAGGCTTTCCGTATTATCTGCAGTAACACAGAAAAGGAGAGAAGGAATGAAAGTGTGGTCTGTTATCGCTTGTTTAACCTTGGCCTTCGGAATCGTGGGACTCATCCCACCGGTCTGGGGAGCTGCTCCCGCCTCTTCTACCGATGTCGTGGCGGTGGTAAACGGGGTGTCCATTACCTCGCAGGAGCTAGACAATGAATTTCTCTCGCAAACCCGTGTCCCCTTTGCCATGGTGCAGGATAACCCTCAGGCCCAGCAAATCCGGAAACGCATCTTAGACCAGTTGATCGACAGGCAACTGCTCATCCAGGAAGCCCGACGACAGAAATTAGCCGTGGATGCCAAGACGGTGGAAGAGCAATTCCAGCATATTCGCTCTCGCTTCCCTTCAGAAGAGGCTTTCCAGCAGGTCTTGGAAGCACGGGGGTTGACAGAAGAGAAGCTGAAGGAGAACATCCAGGAAGAGCTGCTCCGCCAGCAGATCATCCAGAAAGAGATCCTGGATAAGGTCTCTACCTCCCCAGATGAATTGAAGACGTTCTTCCAGCAGCATAAAGAGCAGTACGCCCAAAAAGAAGAGGTGCGGGCACGGCACATACTGATCAAGGTGGCACCGAACGCTTCAGCCGAAGAGGATCAGAAGGCAAAGGAACGCGCCCAGGAGATCTTGAAGCGGGCCCAAAAGGGGGAGGATTTTGCCGAGCTGGCCAAGCAATATTCAGAAGGACCGAGCAAAGAGCGGGGAGGAGATCTCGGCTATTTTACCCGGGGGAAAATGGTAAAACCGTTTGAAGACGCTGCTTTCAAGCTGGGTGTCGGTGAGATCAGCGACCTGGTCAAATCGCAGTTCGGTTACCACATCATTAAGGTGGAGGACAAGAAAGAAGCGAAAGCGCTCTCCTATGAGGAAGCCAAGACACGGGTAAAAGACGACTTGACCCGGGAGAAGGCCATTGCCCTGTACCAGAGCTATATCGAAAAGCTACGGCAGAAAGGGGAGATTACCATTAACCTGAAGTAAGGAGAGAGGGGGAGAGGCTCCCGGGCTGTTAAGAACAGGTTCACGGAAGTCGTTGCACCCACAGGTTTAGGCCGGCCGGTTCTCATGAGATCCCCAGATCAAGCCCTCCTTTGGGGGGAGGGGAGGCCGGCGGCCTGGTAGATCTGCAGGATTGTTCGCAGGCTGCGACACCCTTCTCTCCCATCGATAAAGGGGGGACGAGCGGTGCGGAGCGCCTGGATAAAGTCGCGGACAATGGCGATATGTCCGGTAGGAGCAATGCCCCGCGGGTCGGCCCCGGCTCCGGCACTTACCGGTGTCCCTCCTGTCGTACGTTCCCCGGCTGGCCGACTCGACCCGGTCGATTCCCAGCGGACAAGCGATTCCCCTTCCACCTGAATCCCTCCCTCGGTCCCGTAGATCTCTATGCGATGGGGGAAGCCTGGAGCAGCGGTGGTAGTGGCGGTGATCGTGGCCAGGGCGCCGCTGGCAAAGCGGAGCGTTGCCACCAGGGTATCTTCGACGGCGATGTCTCGCTGCAGCGTATCGGCAGAGGCC
>RFHZ01000867.1 GCA_003696125.1 Nitrospinota bacterium | reverse complement strand
GGCCAGGGTCGAACCGCGATAGGCGGTTCCCTTCCGTCTCCCTTTCTGCTGTTTACGAAACTTGACCTTCTTGGGCATCAACATCGCTTGCGCTCCTCTTTCCGCCTAATCTGCTGCCTCTACGCTCCTACCCGTGCCTCCTCGACATGCTGGGGGAGGACCTCTCCTTTAAACACCCATACCTTCACCCCGATCACCCCGTATGTGGTCTTGGCCTCGGCAAATCCGTATTCGATGTCTGCCCGCAGGGTATGTAGCGGGACCCGTCCCTCCCGATACCACTCTGATCGGGCCATCTCCGCTCCTCCCAGCCGTCCGGAACAGGCGATCTTGATCCCCTTGGCCCCCAGGCGCAGGGCAGAGGTCACGCTCTTCTTCATGGCACGACGAAAGGCGATGCGGCGTTCCAACTGCAGGGCCACATTCTCTGCGATCAGTTGCGCATCCACCTCGGGTCGCCGCACCTCGATGATATTGATGAAGACCTGCTTTTGCGTCATCTGTTCCAGCTCGCTCTTGAGGCGATCCACCTCACTCCCCTTCTTTCCGATGATGATGCCGGGGCGAGCCGTATGGATGTTGATACGAGAGCGGCGGGTGGCCCGTTCGATCTCTACCCGCGAAATGCCGGCATGGTACAGCTTCTTCTTGATATACCGCCGGATCTCCAGGTCTTCGTGCAAGAGCTTCCCATAGTTCTTCTTGGCAAACCAGTTCGAATCCCAAGACTTGATGATCCCTAACCGAAACCCCTTTGGATGTACCTTTTGTCCCAAACTCTCCCTCCTTTTAGTTCTCTCCAGGTACTCCCTATCGTAACACCACGCGAATATGGCTTGTCCGTTTCCGAATCGGTGTTGCCCGTCCCCTGGCCCGCGGCATATAGCGCTTCAGTGTCGGTCCCGGGTCTACCGTGATCTCGCTGATCACGAGGGCATCGAGATCGTCAATCGCCTCGTTCTGCTCGGCATTGGCCAGGGCAGAGCGCACCAGCTTTTCGATCAACCTGGCCGCCTTTTTGTTGGTAAAGGCCAGGATGTTCAAGGCCTCCCCTACCTGCCGGCCTCGAATCAGATCTGCCACCATCCGGGCTTTTCGTGGTGATGTTCGTATGTATTTCGCAATGGCCTTTGCTTCTGCTGCTTGCATGATCCACTCCCGGCTCTCTTCGTCTCCGTTACGCCACTTTCCGCAATCCCTATTTCAACGATATGACCCGCTTGGTCTGCCCGCTATGGCCGCGGAAGGTCCGTGTAGGAGCAAATTCACCCAGCTTGTGTCCCACCATGTTCTCCGTCACATAGACCGGAATGAACTTCTTCCCGTTGTGCACGGCCAGCGTATGGCCGACAAACTCGGGTAGAATGGTTGAGCGTCGAGACCAGGTACGCAAGATCCGCTTTTCGTTTCTCGCATTCATCTCTCGGATTTTGGCCAGCAGCTTGGCATCAACATAGGGTCCCTTGGCTACGGAACGCGGCATCTCCCCTTTCCTCCTCTCCGGTTATTTCCGTCGTCTGAGAATATAGCGGTCAGACTGCTTTTTCTTGCGCGTCTTATACCCTTTGGTCGGTTTTCCCCACGGGGTACGGGGATGTCCTCCCCCCTTGCTTCTCCCCTCTCCACCGCCATGGGGGTGATCCACCGGGTTCATGGCCATTCCCCGGACATGGGGCCGTCTTCCCAGCCAGCGAGACCTCCCCGCCTTTCCGATACGGATGTTCTCATGGTCGAGATTTCCCACCTGACCAATGGTGGCCATGCAGCGCAGGTGCACCCTGCGGATCTCTCCAGAGGGGAGCCTGAGCTGGGCATAACTCCCCTCCTTGGCCATCAACTGGGCAAAAGCCCCTGCACTACGGGCCAACTGGCCTCCTTTGCCCGGTTGCAGCTCGATGTTGTGTACGATGGTTCCCACCGGGATATCCTGCAGGGCCAGGGCATTACCCGGCTTGATATCTGCGGTGGGACCGGCCAGGACCTGGTCTCCCACCGTCAGGTGCAAAGGGGCCAGGATATACCGTTTTTCCCCATCTGCGTAGTGGAGCAGGGCGATACGTGCCGACCGATTGGGATCGTACTCGATACTGGCCACTTTGGCCGGGATACCAATCTTGTCCCGTTTAAAATCAATCACGCGGTAGCGTCGCTTATGCCCCCCTCCCCGGTGGCGGGCAGTGATACGGCCATGGTTATTCCGTCCACCACTCTTCTTCAGCGGACGTAACAGGCTCTTCTCTGGTTCTGGGCGTGTGATCTCGTCAAAACCGGAAACCGACATGGTTCGTCGTCCGGGGGAAGTCGGCTTATACAGCTTGATAG
>RFHZ01000866.1 GCA_003696125.1 Nitrospinota bacterium | reverse complement strand
GGGCAAAGGGATCGTCAACTCGATCAGCCTGAAGGAGGGGGAGGAGAAGTTTAAGGAACAGGCGCGAAAGGTCCTGCAATACGGGGCTGCCGTGGTGGTGATGGCTTTTGATGAGCAGGGACAGGCAGACACGTTTGAGCGGAAGATCGCCATCTGCGAGCGAGCCTATCGCATCCTGACCCAGGAGGTCGGTTTCCCCCCGCAGGATATCATCTTTGATCCGAATGTCTTTGCCGTGGCCACCGGTATCGAGGAGCACAACAACTATGCGGTCGACTTTATTCGTGCCACGCGCTGGATCAAGGAGCATCTCCCCCTGGCCAAGGTCAGCGGGGGGATCAGCAACATCTCCTTTGCCTTCCGGGGCAATAATCGGGTACGGGAAGCCATGCATGCGGCTTTCCTCTACCACGCGATCAAAGCGGGACTGGACATGGGGATCGTCAATGCCGGGCAGTTGGAGGTCTATGAGGAGATCCCTCCTGATCTGCTGGAGCGGGTAGAGGACGTCCTCCTGAACCGCCGTCCTGATGCGACCGAACGCCTGCTGGCCTTTGCCGAGCAGATCAAGGAGCAGGGGAAGAGCACGACCAGGGAGGAGGCCTGGCGACAGGGGACGGTAGAGGAGCGTCTGAAGCACGCCTTGATCAAGGGGATCACCGAGTACATCGAGACAGATGTCGAGGAGGCCCGCCAGAAATACGGCAAACCGCTTGCCGTGATCGAGGGTCCCCTGATGGCCGGGATGCGGGTAGTGGGAGACCTCTTTGGCACGGGAAAGATGTTCCTGCCGCAGGTGGTGAAGAGCGCCCGGGTGATGAAGAAAGCGGTCGCCTATCTCATCCCCTTCATCGAGGCGGAAAAGGCCCGGTCTGCTGCGCCTCACACTGCCGGAAAGGTCTTGCTGGCCACGGTGAAGGGGGATGTGCATGATATCGGAAAGAATATCGTGGGGATTGTCCTCTCCTGTAATAACTTCCAGGTCATCGATCTGGGGGTCATGGTGCCGGCCGAGAAGATCCTGCAGGTGGCGCAGGAGGAGAAGGTCGATATCATCGGCCTGAGCGGGCTGATCACCCCGTCGCTCGACGAGATGGTGCACGTGGCCCAGGAGATGGAGCGCCTCGGCTTTACCGTGCCGCTGCTGATCGGAGGAGCAACCACCTCGCGGGTACATACCGCGGTCAAGATCGCCCCCCACTACTCCGGGCCGACCATCCATGTGCTCGATGCCTCTCGCAGCGTGACCGTGGTGAGTAACCTGATGACACCCGAGCTGCGCGAGAGGTTTACAGCAGAGATCACCACCACTTATCGACAGATCCGGGAGGGATACCGGCGCAGGCAGGAGGCCAGGGCCTATCTTTCCCTGGAAGAAGCACGGGCCAACCGGCCTCAATTCGACTGGGGAAAGGTGCCGATCACGGCACCCCACCGGCCGGGAATCACGGTCCTGCCCGATTATCCGCTGGAAAAGATCCGGGAGTACATCGATTGGACCCCCTTTTTCCTCGCCTGGGAGCTGGCCGGGAAGTATCCCCAGATCTTCCAGC
>RFHZ01000865.1 GCA_003696125.1 Nitrospinota bacterium | reverse complement strand
TGTCTCTGCCGTAGTTTGAGAGATAAGGAGGAACCAGAGCGTGGAACAGCGAACCCATACGACACCGCTTTCAGCACCAGAGTATGAGATCACGGTAGAAAAGGATGTGACCATCCCGATGCGGGATGGTACCCGGCTGAAGGCAGACATCTATCGACCGCAGAGCAGTGGGAAGTTCCCGGTCCTGCTGGAGCGAACCCCTTACAGCAAGGAGAACTCTTCCGAGGTGCAGGTCGGTGCCCCTGAGTACTTTGCTCGACGCGGGTATGTCGTCGTCATCCAGGATGTGCGGGGACGTTACGCCTCCGAAGGGGAGTTCTACCCGTTTCGTGACGATGGCTGGGGACCCAACCGGGATGGGTACGACACAGTGGAATGGGCGGCTTCCCAGCCCTGGTCTAGCGGAGCGGTGGGGACCATCGGGGGATCGTACTCCGGGGCAACCCAGTATCGCCTGGCTCCTACCCGGCCTCCCCATCTCCGGGCCATGTTTGTCCGCGAATCCTCCTCAGACTATCACGAGGAGTGGGTGTACCGGGGTGGGGCACTCGAATTGGGCTTTGTCCTGCACTGGGCCTTGAACCATATCACCCTCAAGAACCTTCCCCGGCTGGTTGGTGAAGAGGATTTGCCCGCCTGGCGGGGACGGCTGGAGCGGGGCCTCCTGGAGATCGAGAGCTGGTACCAGCACCTCCCCCTCTCCCCGTTTCCCCTGATCGAAGGGCTTTCCGACTGGTATCACGACTGGTTAGCCCACCCCGATGATGGCCCGTACTGGTGGCAGTGGAACATCGCCCTGAAACACCAGGAGATCGATGTCCCCATCTATCATCTCGGTGGCTGGTTTGATATCTTCCAGCGGGGAACCATCGTCAACTTCCAGGGCATCCGCCAGCGAGGCCGTACCCTCCAGACCCGGCAGGCGCAAAAGCTGATCATGGGACCATGGATACATGGCCCGGCCAACGTGAGTGTATCGCAGGTGGGGGAAGTCGATTTCGGTCCCGAGGCGGCCATCGATTTCAACGGCTTGCGGCTGCGCTGGTTCGACTACTGGTTGAAGGGGAGGGATACCGGGATCATGGAGGAGCCACCGGTAAGGTATTTTGTCATGGGGAAAAACCGCTGGCAGGAGGCAGAGGACTGGCCTCCACCCGGGATCCGCTACCTCCCCTACTACTTCCGGCAAGAGCCGAGCGGATCGATCGACTCGCTAAACGATGGTAGCCTGAGTCTGACCCCTCCTGCCGGTGCTGAGAGGCCGGATAGCTACCTCTACGATCCGGCCAGACCGATCCCCAACCGGGGAGGGGCGACCCTCTATATCCCGGGAGGTCCTTACGATCAACGCGCCATCGATGAGCTGTGTGTCACCTACACGACTGCCCCTCTGGCAGAGGATATCGAGATAGCCGGACCGGTCACAGCCACCCTCTATGCTCTTTCCACTGCCCGTGATACCGACTGGGTGGTGCGTCTCTCCGATGTCTTCCCGGATGGTCGCTCCCTGTTGGTCACCGATGGCATCCTGCGGGCCCGCTACCGGGAATCCAGGGCCCGGCCTGCTCTCCTGACCCCAGGCCAGGTGTATCGTTTTGTCATCGACCTCTGGCATACCAGTTATCGCTTCCCGGCCGGACACCGCATCCGGGTGGCGGTCACCAGCAGCAACTTTCCCCGCTGGGACCGTAACCTGAACACCGGTGGCCCCTTCGGAAGAGAGGTACAGGGGGAGGTGGCTTTGCAGACGATATTTCATGATATGAAATATCCTTCACATCTCCTTCTACCCGTGCTTGAATAGCAACTTCTCCTCCTCTGCAGCAACTATATGCTACAAATTCGTTTTGCAGGGAATAGGTGCAAGATATTTTTGCCTATATAATATGTACAGGGTGGAGTGTATCCAGAGAAACCATGAGAGTAGTAAAGACCCTGGTCTCCTGTCAGGGAGCAGGGGTAGAGAGAGGAG
>RFHZ01000864.1 GCA_003696125.1 Nitrospinota bacterium | reverse complement strand
GAATGATGACCCCGTACCGCTTGACCTCCCCATCTTCTCGCTTGGTCAGGATCTTGGCATAGGCAACCAGCTCATCCCAGGTTTTCGGTGCCCGGTTCGGATCCAGACCTGCCTTCTTGAGGGCTGCTGCCTCTTCGCGGAAGGCGTCCTTGTTCCAGTAGAGGATCGGGGTGCTCCGCTGAAAGGGGAAGGAGTAGATATGCCCTTCCACCTTGGCGTTGCCAAAGAAGGCCGGGAAGAACTGTTCCAGGAAGGCCTCTCCTCCTTCCGCCTTGATATAGTCATCGAGCGGGATGGTGGCATCCATGGCCCGCAGGGAGAGGACCTCGGAGATCTCTACCACGGCGACATCGGGTGGGGTACCCCCCAGGACAGCGGTTTGTACCTTTTGCATGGTCTGGTTATAGTTTCCCGCATACACCGGTACAACGGTGATCCCAGGATTGGCGTCGTTAAACTTCTTGACCATGGTGTTGATGACGCGCACCAGCGGGCCGGCCACTCCGACCGGATAGTAGAACTTCAGGGTGATCTCTGCCCAGGCAGGAACGGCAAGAAACATCACCAGAACCAGGGATAGCACGATCTTTCTCCAAGACATGATCTCTCCTCCTCTTGTAAGAGTATCGGGAACAAGGACCTGAGCCTTCTGTGTTCTTGAGAAGCCTCTGTCCAACGGGACCTTACGGTTGATACCCTTCACTCGCTTCGTATTTGCGCATCACCTCCTCAGATGGGAGAAACTCCTCTTCCAGTTTCCGGATCTCAGGAAACCCGGCAAAGCGGTGCTGGTCTTCCAGGGGATGCCCTTTCATTTCGGCCAAGAAGTCGAGGACCGCCTGTGTGCCTCGCTTTTTCAGGTCTTGGGCCAGGTCCCACACCCCGCGCAGGGTAGCCTGCAGGCTCAGAGTGGGATAAATGACCGCCGCCACCCCGAGCTGTTGCAGTTCCTCTACCGAAAGCCGGGGAGAGATCCCGGTGTTGTTGTAGAGGATAGGAGCGTCGATCTCTTTGACTACCCGTTCGATCTCTTCAACGGAGAGGGGGGCCTCGACAAAGATCACATCGGCCCCGGCTTGGGCATAGGCATTCCCTCGCCGGATCGCTTCTTCGAGCCCTCCTCCCACCGCATTGCGGGCATCGGTGCGGGCGATGAGCACAAAGTCTGGATCGAGCTCCTGGCGAGCAGCATCGGCTGCCCGGTATTTCCCTACCGCTTCTTCCAGCGGGATCAGCATCTTGCCAGAGACATGCCCGCACCGCTTGGGGGTTACCTGGTCTTCGATATGGATCCCGGCCACACCGGTCTGAATGTACTCCCGGACCGTGCGCAACACATTGATCGCATTGCCGTACCCGGTGTCCGCATCGGCCAGCACCGGTACCGATACCGCATTGGCGATATAGCGAGCCGTGGTATGCATCTCGGTCATGGTGGTCAACCCCACATCCGGCATGCCGAGCAGTCCTACCGAGACCCCATAACCGGACATGTAGATGGCTTCAAAGCCGACCTGAGCCAGGATCTTGGCGGTTACGGCGTTATAGCAGCCGGGCATCACCAGGATCTCTGGTCGGGTGAGCAGATGGCGAAAAGCGGTTGTGCGTTTCATCCTTCCTCCTTTGCCCAGGTAAAGTCAGACAAAAATACTCTGGGGAAGATAAGCCGAGACGATCCAGTGGGGGGCATCGACAACCTCGCTGATCTTCAGGTCTACGGCCGTGCTGCAGAGGATGTAGGCTTCTTCCCGGGAGAGGTTATGGTGTCGTACCAGGTGCTCGATCATATAGCGGATCGCCTTCCTGGTACACTCCATCAGGTCGCTATGGTATCCGGTCGTCACATAGAATCCTTGCGCTTGTGCCCGCGGCGAGAGCAGGGTCGGGGTGAAGAACTGCGGTTCGGGCAGGTGCTCTTGTGGGCGCAGATGAAAGCGGAGGGTGACCACCAGCGGAGCTTCGATCCCGGTACCACAGACCTCTCCGTCCCCTTGAGCAGCATGGCCATCCCCTACCGAGAAGAGCGCACCCGGGACAAAGACCGGTAAGAAGAGGGTACTCCCCTGGGTGAGGTGGCGAATATCCATGTTCCCCCCGTGGGCAGCCGGGGCGATGGTCGGAAATGTTCCCGGCTCATGGGGAGCCACTCCCATCACCCCGCAGAAAGGGGCCAGGGGGAGTCGAATATCCGGGCGGAAGCTTCCCATGTCCCTTTCCAGACGCCAGATGGTGAAATAGGATTCGGGAAATTCATCCGCCAGCAGGCCAAAACCGGGTCGAAACCCGGTCCAGCCCCACCCCTTATGCTTCAGCTCCAGGATCTCCACCACCAGTGTATCCCCCGGTTCGGCTCCCCGGATGGCGATCGGACCGGTAAGCGGGTGTCCCTTACCGGTAGGTCGGTTCTGGTAGTCGCTCAGCGTGGAGTACGGCGTGAGGTGCCCGTTGGAAGCATCACGCGTCTCCAGGACCACCGTATCTCCCGGATCGATGGTGAGCAGGGGGGAGAGGGAGTTATCCCAACACTGGTGCACCCTTTCCCCACTCAAATAGTGTTCCGCCATCCTCCTCTCTCTTTCTCCTCTTTGCCTTATCGCTCTACCAGGCGAATGTTAAAGACATCGAGCAGGGTTCCTTTTACCTGCTCCAGCGTGAGCAGCGATTCGGTATAGTCGATCAGAGCCCGGATTTCATCGCGTTCGGCCCGGGCCAGAGCATCTTGAAAGGAAAGGACATTGAAGCTGGTGGAGAGCCCGACACGGAACTTCTCCTGTTCTGCTTCCAACCGTTCCTGGGCCAGTTGCTTGGCCACCCTGGTCGCCTCTACCCGTTCCCCGTTGACCCGCACGCGTCGAATCGCCTCCCGCACCTGGGTCACGATGTCGAGTTCGAGTCGGGAGAGGTTATCCTTGGATTGGGCAAATTCGAGTTGCCGTTGCGTCAGCTTCCCTCGTGCAACGCGGTTCCCCAGGGGGATGGCCAGCGTTACCCCGGCTTCCCAGGAATAGGTATCGGTGTCACCCAGCACTTCCAGTGCCCTGCCGTAGGTCGCCTCGAGCCCGTTGAGCCCGATGCTCCCCCGCAGGTCCAGAGAAGGAAGGAGTTGATTTTTGGCAAAACGGACCAGGAGCGCCTTGTTGGTCAGATCGATCTGCACCTGCCGGAGATCGGGTCGGTTTTGTAAGGCTTCCTCGATGTTGGCCTCCAGGGAGAGTTCCCGTTTTTGGAAGACCGGCCTGTCTGTCGGCTGGATCGTCATCTGCCAGTGCTCATCGGCCAGGGAAGCGGTCAGCAAGCGCTTCAGACGATCTTCTGCATCCTTTACCGCACCTTCTGCCTCGATCACATTGACTCGTTGCGAAGCAACCCGGGCCTGGGCCTGCACGATCTCGATAGGGGCCAGGACCCCTGCCTCGACCCGGGCCCGGTTTTCGGCCAAAAAATCCTCGGCCAGCTTGAGCGACTGGCGCTGCACCTCCAGGTTTTGTAACTGAAAGACGAGTTCCCAGTAGGCCTGCTGTACCTGGGCGATGATGTCGATTACCCGTTGTTTTAGTTGCAAGAAGGAGATGTCTCTGCTCCGGCGGGCGATGAGGATGTTTGTTGTGTTGACCGTGGTTCCGAAGTTGCGGAGGAGAGGATGCTGTAAGGTCAACGCAAGCGTGGAACGGTAGGAGGGATCGATGGTAACAAAGGAGGAGTTGGTATTGGTCCGGTTGTTGGTAAAGCTGAGGGTATAGCTCCCCCCGGTCACGATCTGCTGGGTGAGGGAGGTGTTAAGGTCAAGCGTGCGCTGATCGGAGACCGCTGCCCCTGAGAGCTGGGAGGCGCTAGAGGTGCGTTCCCTGCGTGCGGTGAAGTCGAGTTGGAGCAGGGGATCGAATACCCCTTGCTCTGAGGTGATTCGGGCTTCCTGGATGGCCGGGTTAAACCGTTCGACCCGGATATCGACGTTGTTCTCCAGGGCCAGGGTAATCGCATCCTCGAGGGAGAGAGAGAGTACCGCCTTTTCGGCTTCTTCTGGCCTTTCTCCTGCCCAGAGGACCTCCTCCCCCCCTCTGGACATAGGGGGCCAGAGCACCAAAGAGAAAGAGAGCAGAACCGTAAGGGACACGAGCAGACGAGACATACCAGCACTCTCCTTGGGCCGCACGATTTGCCTTCCTTACAAAGCTAGCATCTTTACCAATTGTAGGAGCCTTCCTCCTCCTTGTCAAGTCAAGAAAAGGGCGTTCCCTGGGGAGGAAATGTGGGAAAAGGAGTTGACAGAACGTCCAGAATCTGGTAAGAAAAAGAAGACTTCTACAACGTATATGACCTGCCTTTCCTGAACTCCAAAGAGCCTGAGCTGCAGGATACAGGAAGATTGATGAAAGCAGTGGCGATTATCCCGGCCCGTTATGCATCAACACGCTTTCCCGGCAAGCCTTTAGCAGATATCTGTGGCCGGCCGATGATCCAACACGTCTATAGCCGGGTCCAACAGGCCACCCTGGTCTCCCGGACCCTGGTGGCCACAGACGATACCCGTATCTTCCAGGCGGTGAAGGCGTTTGGGGGAGAAGTGGTGATGACCTCTCCTCGTCACCCCAGCGGTACCGACCGCCTGGCCGAGGTGGCCGCCTCCCTTTCCGATGAACTGATCGTCAATGTGCAGGGGGATGAACCTCTGATTCATCCGACCATGATCGATGAAGCCATTCAGCTCCTGTTGGAAGAAGAGCATCTCCAGATGGGCACCCTGAAAAACCGTCTCGATTCGCCAGAGGAGGTCTTCAATCCGGCCATTACCAAGGTGGTAACCGACCTCCACGACTACGCGCTCTATTTCTCCAAAGGCCCTATCCCTTATTGCCGGGATGAGTGGGGAGATCTCATCCGCCAGACCGGTTTCCCTACTTATCTACCCCCCAATGTCTATCGCCATATCGGGCTCTACGTCTATCGTCGTGACTTTCTGCTCCACTTTACCCAGCTCCCCCCAACGCCTCTTGAGCAGGTGGAGAAACTGGAGCAGCTCCGTGCCCTTGAGCATGGTTATCGTATCAAAGTGGGAACCACCCGGTACACGAGTATCGGGGTGGATACCCCGGAAGATTTGGAGCGAGTCAAACGCCTAATGCAACAATCTTCATCTGCTCCTCCTTCACTCCGAGCTGATTAGGTAAGGGGGAAAGGCATGAGCAGACCAATCCAAGAAAGGATGATCCGATGACCAAGTATATCTTCGTCACCGGTGGAGTCATCTCTTCATTAGGGAAGGGATTGGCTGCCGCGTCTATTGGGGCCCTCATGGAAAGCCGGGGTTTGACCGTCAGTTTGCAGAAGCTGGATCCCTATATCAACGTGGATCCGGGTACCATGAACCCGTTTCAGCATGGTGAGGTCTTTGTGACCGACGACGGGGCCGAGACCGATCTGGATCTGGGCCACTACGAGCGCTTTACCAGAGCCAAGATGGGACGTGACAACAACGTGACCACGGGCAAGGTCTACTACTCGGTGATCACCAAAGAGCGGCGTGGGGACTATCTGGGAGGAACGGTTCAGGTCATTCCCCATATCACGGATGAGATCAAGAGCCACTTCCTGAAGCTGCAGGGACAGTGCGATGTGGCCATCTGCGAGATCGGAGGCACGGTGGGGGATATCGAGAGCCTCCCCTTCCTGGAAGCGATGCGCCAGTTTCGCATCGATATCGGGGCGGAGAACGTCATCTATGTCCACCTGACCCTGGTCCCCTATATCAAGACCTCGGATGAACTCAAGACCAAGCCGACGCAACATAGCGTAAAGGCGTTACGCGAGATCGGTATCCAACCTCATATCCTCCTCTGTCGAACCGATCGACTTTTAAAGCGGGAACTGAAGGCCAAGATCGCCCTGTTCTGTAATGTGGATGAAGAGGCGGTGATCACGGCCAAAGATGTCGACTCGGTCTATGAGCTCCCCCTCCTGCTGCATCGTGAAGGACTCGATGAGATCATCGTGAAGCTCCTGCGCCTCTCCTCACGGCAGCGTCCCGATCTGAGCGATTGGGAGCGGATTGTGGCCAAGCTGAAGTGCCCCCGGGCCTCGGTACGGATTGCAGTGGTGGGCAAATATGTCGATCTCAAGGATTCGTACAAAAGTGTGAACGAAGCCCTTATCCATGGGGGGATCGGCAACGATGCCCAGGTGCAGACCGACTGGATCGATTCGGAACGTCTCCTGCACGAGGATCCGGCCGAGGTCCTGGCCCAGGCCGATGGTATCCTGGTCCCTGGCGGCTTTGGCTGCCGGGGGGTGGAGGGGATGATTCGGGCCGTCCAGTACGCCCGGGAAAACAGGGTGCCCTACCTGGGGAT
>RFHZ01000090.1 GCA_003696125.1 Nitrospinota bacterium | reverse complement strand
GTAGTGGACCGACCTGATACGGTCGCATCATCTCGTTATCCTCGTGTTCAACGATATGGCAATGCCAGACGAATAACCCGGCCAGATCAAAGGTTGCCTTGATGCGGGTGATCTCTCCGGGCAGAGCAATGACGGTATCCTTCAGCCCGGTTTCCCAGGGCTCTGGACCACGGATCGCCCCTGTAGTCATGTCTTCGCGATTTACCACCTGGAACTGCACGAGATGGACGTGGATCGGATGGGCATCCACGGTGAAATTGTAGATTTCCCAGACCTCGGTGGTACCGAGGGCCGGGTTCTCGGTGATGAAATCACTCCAACGCAGTGGAATCCCTGCTCCTCCGGCTACGGTACCGAGTAGCGCCGCGGTGGGACCAAACGGTGTGTTGCTGGCGCAATCCAGCACGATGCTGCCGTCCGGTTCTGTCCGCACAAAGACGGTCAGGGATTCTTCTTCGTTAAGAGAAACCTGCCTGGTGGTACTCGGCAGGCCGGGTCCCACCAGGGGAGGGAGTACCAGTTGATCAGGAGGGGTGCTGGTATCGACGCTGGTGGCCGGGACTACCCGGAACTGCATGACCTGGCCGGTCGTATTCGGGTCTGCTGCCGGAAAGTCGATACCCGGGATGCCACCACCGAACGGTTCATCCGGACCGACATTGAGGAGAAGGATCTCTGTTCCCACAGGCACATTGGTGAAGTCAACGATCACATCGGCCCGCTCGGCCGGAGCCATGAGCAGTTCGTTGAGCATCACCGGTGCAGGGAGAAAGCCTCCTTCCGCCCCGATCTGCCAGAACGGCATCCCGTTGCTCATCCGCAGGATCAGGAAACGGGAATTACAACCGTTCAGGAAGCGGAAACGGTAGCGGCGTTGCTCCACCTCCAGGAAGGGCCAGGTACGGCCGTTGACCACCATGGTGTTCCCGAAGAACTCCGGATTCCAGATCGGGGGGACATCGCTGGGGCTTCCTCCACAGGCCGGGTCAGGAATAAAGGGTATCTGCAGTTGAGCAGGGGTTAACCCCTCGAAGAAGGCCCGGTTATCCGGATAGAAGAGGGAACCGTCCGCATTGAAGGAGCGATCCTGGATGACGATGGGGATCTCATAGTATTTCATCCCGGGGGGGTCACCTAAGGCAGGAGCCGGCCCAGGCAGGGTAGCACGGGCACCACTGGTATCGAACACCGCATCATCAGGCCCCCCACGGATGATATAGAATCCGGCCGGTCCGGCGTACACGTTCAGACGGGTCATCCCTAAGGAATGATCGTGATACCAGAGGGTGGTGGCTCGCTGTTGATTAGGATACTCGAACACGGCGCTGCCAGGGGACCAGAGATTCCCTAAGGGAGAACTCCTCTGGAAGATGTCGTAATAGGTGCCGGTAGAGGCATAACCGATAGGGATATTGTTTGCCGCAGGGAGGTACCAGGCTTCGGGATACCCATCACTCTCCTGCGTCGTGTGGGCTCCATGGACATGGGTCACGATAGGGACAGGGCCCAGATAAGGAGCCTGATCCGTTCCCCGTCCATCCCGGTTATCTATCCCTCCCGGAGGGTTGGCCCAGTGCAGGGTCTGGTCTACCGGCAGGATATGGGGGAGGTAGTTGCCGTTGACATCGACCAGATCGTTGATCCACTTGACCACGACCGGTTTCCTCCACTTTGTTTCCAGGGTGAAGGCAGGATAAAAGAAGCTTCCCCCTTGCGCAACCGTGCCTGGGAATTTGACCGAACCGTAGCTCCATACGGTCGTTGGGGGCAGTCCCATGCCGGGGGGGAGGATATCCTGGGTGAACTGCCTGACCGCTATTTCGTAGTAGTCAGCATTTTTCCCTTTGCGCCGTTTTATCTTTCTCGATCGTGGCATGGCCGGGGGGATCACCAGCGGCATCTGGTACTTGGGGATGGATAAGGGGTCTAGAGTTCCCCCTGGCACAGGGAGGGCCAAGGCGCGGGGGAGTCTCCATTTGCCAGGAAGCAATAACCCTGCTCCAGCCAGCATGCTCCATTGTAGAAACTGTCGTCGGTTCAGCATAGGCTCTCCTCCTCTTTCCTCCACTGTTGACCTACCCATTTTCGATGGTGCTCACCGTGACCTGGGTCAGCGTACCCTTTCTCCAAGCGTAAAGCGGTTTTCATGCCAGAACAGGGCAAGGCGAGCAATCCCTACAGCCTGAAGGCTTTACACCGGCGAGACCTCGAGAGATAGAGGGAGGAAGACTGACCCGGTTGACAGGCTGGAGAGGGGAGAAAAGGGAGAAATCCCCTCCTATACTCATGTTCCGTGACCTGACAGCGCTGTCAGGTTTCCCTGATAGCGCTGTCGAGGTCAGGAGCAGGGGAGACTAGTCGAGCTGGTATTGTTTGATCTTCCGGTAGAGGTTGCGTTCACTGATTTGGAGGAGACGGGCAACGGTAGAGCGATGACCGCCATATCTGGCAAGAAGAGTGGCAATGTGCTGTTTCTCCACCTCCAGGTATCGCTCTTTGAGCTGGGGGAGGGAGAGGATGGGGATGCCGTTTTTCACCCAAAAGTTCGGCTCTCCTCGCAGATCAGCCGGGAGATCGCGTGCCGTGATCTCGTCTCCTTCAGAGAGGATGACCGCTCGCTCTAGGATATTGCGCAACTCCCGGATGTTTCCCGGCCAGGAATAAGACTGCAGGATGGACATGGCTTCAGGCGTGATGCGCTTCTTCCGCTTTTTCGGTATGGGCATGTGGTGGAGGAAGTATTCCACCAAAAGAGGGATATCCTCCGGCCTCTCTCGCAGAGGGGGTGGGGTGATGGTAATGACGTTCAGGCGATAGTAGAGGTCTTCCCGGAACTGGCCAGCAGCCATACGCTCCTGCAGGTCTTGCTTGGTGGCTCCGATGATGCGGACGTCGGTCAGGATATCCCTGGTTCCTCCTAAACGACGGAACCGTCCTGTTTCCAGGACGCGCAGGAGCTGGGCCTGAGTGGAGAGCGTCATCTCACCGATTTCGTCCAGGAAAAGCGTGCCCCGGTGCGCCACTTCAAAGAGTCCCGGTTTCCGTCGAATCGCTCCGGTAAACGATCCACGTTCATGGCCGAACAGTTCACTCTGTAGCAAATTTTCCTGCAACACGGTGCAATCGACCACCACAAACGGATACGAACTGCGGGGACTGTGCCGGTGAATACACCGGGCAATCAACTCTTTGCCCACTCCGCTCTCCCCCTGGACGAGGACGGTGGAGTCGGTGGGAGCAACTTTCTCGATCATCCCCTTGATAGCCTTGAGCGGTAAACTCTGGCCGATGAGTTCGGGAAAGCGCTCACGGTAAGTCAATTCGCTTTGTAAGAGTCTTTTCTGGCGGGTTTCGTAGGCTTTCTGAATCACTGCATCGAGGGCATCAAGCTGGCAGGGTTTGGTCAGGTAATGGCTCGCTCCAAGCTGCATCGCCTGTACGGCACTATCGATGGTGCCGTACCCGGTCAACATGATCACTTCGGTAAACGGTGCATGCTCTTTGATCCAGCCAAGGACTTCCAGTCCTCCCATCCCCGGCATTACGACATCGAGGAGGACCACATCGATGTCGTGTCGGGTGATTACTTGACAGGCCTCGTCTCCACAAGCCACCGCACTTATCTGGTACCCCCGTCCGGCCAAGGTTTCACCGATCGTACTCCGGACTATTTCGTCGTCGTCCACAATTAACACATGGACTCTCGGCATGGTACCTCACCTCCTTTTCCTGTGGACCCCTCTCACCCACAGGCGGTCAAGCCGGCATCTCTCCTCAAGCTCCCTTCTGCTATCATCGAGTCAATGCTCTCACCCCCTTCCTCGATTTTTGTAACTTTTCTCTGAAGATTTATGGTTGCATTTCTCATGCCATCCTCCTCCCGGGCAAGGGTACCGTGGCGAAGGCAGCACACATCCTGCTGGCAGGAAAAGAGCATATACAGGTGAGCAAATAACTGCACACCTGCTTGCCCAATGTGCACAAAATGGCACATCGAACTCTCTCTTCTTTTCCCTTGACGATAGGAGGTGTTTCCGCTTATGGTGGTACCAGGATGGGCACCGGGTACAGAAAGAGGGTAGCCTCCCGGTGCCATGTAGCGTAGCATGTTCGCTCAGACTCTGAAAGAGGTGGAGCAAGGGATAAGGAGATCGTTTATGCACTCCTACATCGATAGCCACAACCACATGCAGGCCCTGAGCTGGGATGACTGGGAGCTTTTGGGGATGTCGGGCATGGTCGGTGCGGTGCTCTCCTGCGGTAACCCCCATGTGTACCGGGAGATCTGGGAAGAGGTGCCGGGACCAGAGGAGATTCGTCGCTTCTGGGAAAACCCCATTCGCCTGGCCCGGGTCTCGGAGGAGAAGCACTTCATTCGCCTGAAGTGTGCCGTGGGGATCAGTGCCATGACCCGGGTGCGGGATTGGCCGCAACTGGTTAAACTCCTTCCCCGCTACCTGCAGGACCCGCACGTGGTTGCGGTGGGAGAAGTGGGACTCGATCCGGGACAGTATTTTGGGTTTACCTGGCCGCTGGCAGATCAGGCGCGTTGCCTGGAAGCGCAGATGCGGGTGGCAGCAGATGCGGGAAAACCGCTGATCCTCCATACCCCTACGCCCAAGAAGAGCCAGGATTTCCTGGGGGGAGTGGCCACGCAGGAGGCGATTCCTCCGGAAAGGTTCCGCCTGCACTATCTGCAGCAGGATCTGGAGATAGTGGAGCGCGTGGGGCTGGAGCATCGCCTGCTCGTGATCGATCATGTGGATGCGACCATCATCGACTTTGTCCATAAAGAGACGCGGGCCTGGTGTGCGCTGAGTATCGGTAGCGAACTCCGTCCCATCCCTCCCCAACAGGTGGTGGAATGGGTACAGCATTACGGTCCTGATCGCATCCTGCTCAACTCAGACCACATCCCGTACCGTTCCACCGATCTCCTGGCCATTCCCAAGGCGATCCGTGCCATGCGACGGGCCGGGATTCCTCCCGAGCATATCCGGAAGGTCGCGTTTGCAAACGCCAATCAACTCTTTGGTTTTGGATTTTAAGCATGGAATACGGCCTGCTACTCTTTGGTGAGCACCCTGCCGAAGAACTGATTACCCTGGCCAGGCTGGCCGAGGACGAGGGATACGATGTCTTCTGGTACGCCGACGAAAAGTTCTATCGTGATGTGTACGTCGGGTTGACTGCCGTAGCGATGAGTACCAGCCGTATCCGGTTGGGAACCTGTGTCACCGACCCGTATGCCCGGCATCCAGCCCTTACCGCTGCTGCTGTTGCTGCCCTGGACGAGCTCTCACATGGACGCATGATTCTGGGCATTGGTGCCGGAGGGAGTGGCTTCCCCACCATGGGGATCCGTCGTGAGCGTCCTGCCGTGGCCATCCGCGAAGCGGTAGAGATCATACGTGGCTTGTGGCGGGGAGAAAGGGTGCACTATACAGGGTCTGTGCTTTTCTGTCATAACGGACAGCTCAACTTCCCGGTCACACGCCTCCCCCCTGTGGTCATCGGAACCCGGGGATACCATACGCTGAAGATGGCCGGTGCGGTGGCTGATGGGGTGATGATCGCTCCTTATGCCTCGGCTCCAGGACTGCGGTACGCCATCGGTCGTATCCGGGAAGGCGCCCAGGGACGTCCTCACCCGGTGCAAATCATTGCCCGTGTAGACATCTGTGTGAATGACGATCACCCGCAGATGGCCCGCCAGGCGGTGAAGCGGATGATTGCCCTCCCCCTCTGGAACAGCTACCCCCATTTTCAATATCTCGAGGTGCTGGGCTTAGAGGTACCGTCAGCCTTACAGGCGCAGTTGGCTAAACGGGATTATAGCCTGATCGTCCCGAGCGCTTCCCTGGTTCCCGATTCCTTTGTGCGCCACCTGGCCGTTGCCGGGAGCCGGCAAGAGGTGATTACCCAGCTCCAGGAGATTGCGGCCACCGGTGTCGATCAGATCACCATGTATCCGGTGCTGACACCGGGACAGACGATACAGGAAGCGATCATCCGCTTTGCCCGTGATATTATGCCCCAGGTGCGTAGATAAGGAGGAGAGGAGTCGATGCAGTTTGGAGTCGGACTGAGTACCGGGATGGAGGGGTTGATGTATCCGGTACCGTTTGGAGATGCCGGGACCTTGATCCGGATCGCACAGGCTGCCGAACGCCTGGGTTACCATCATGTGGGGGGAAATGATCACCTGACCACGCAACGATACGTGGCGGCAGAATGGCCAGATCCGCCCCGCTACTACGATATCTTTGTTGCCCTGGCTTTTGTGGCTGCGGCTACCACCCGGCTCCGGTTACAAACCGCCGTTGCCGTGCTCCCGGTCCGTGATCCGGTGGTGCTGGCCAAGCAGGCGGCTACACTCGACGTGATGTCTGGTGGTCGTCTCATCCTCGGGGTAGGAATCGGTGCTTACCGGGAAGAGTTTGAAGCAGTACACCCGAGCGCACGCGGCTGGCAGCGTGGTGAGATGCTCGATGAAGGGATACAGGCTCTTCGCACCTTACTCCATGATCGTAGAGCGAGCTTTCAAGGAAAGTACATCCGCTTTGAAGGGGTGGAAATGTACCCCAAGCCCCTGCAGAACCCGTTACCGGTCTGGATCGGGGGGAATTCTGAGCAGGGGATGCAGCGTGTCGCCCGGTACGGTGATGGCTGGTTGCCGGCCATCCTGAGTCCAGAGGAAATCCGTCAACGGGTAGATCGTATCCGCAGCATGGCAGAAGCAGCTGGACGGAATCCTGCCACGATCACCATTGCTCCCCAGCTAGTGGTAAGCATCGCCGATACCCCGGAAAAGGCCATGCAGAAGTTTGTCAACTCGCAGGTCTTTCAGCATCTCCTCTCTCTGCGAAAATCGACCCTCAAACAGCAACCGCTG
>RFHZ01000863.1 GCA_003696125.1 Nitrospinota bacterium | reverse complement strand
TGAGCTTCGTCATCACCAGCATCATCGTCGATCTCAGCTACGCCTTTCTCAATCCCAAGATCGAGTATAGTTGAGAGGAGCCGGTATGGAGACCACGGTGCATACGCTACCGCTTGAAGAAGAGATCCCCAGGCGTACGCTCTTTCGCCTCTTTCTGGACGGCTTGCTGCAGAATAAGCTCTCTGTGCTGGGGATCATCATCATTGTGCTGGCCTTGAGCGTGGCGATCGGTGCGGATATCCTCTCCCCCTACGATCCCAACCAGCAGGATATCGTCAAATCCCGCCTGAAACCTCCTTCGCGGGAGCATCTCTTTGGCACGGATCAGTACGGGCGCGATGTGATGAGCCGGGTGATTCACGGCACCCGCATTTCGCTGGCCGTAGGGGTCAGCAGTATCGCCATTGCCACGGTACTCGGGGTGTTCCTGGGGGGTATCGCCGGGTTTAGCGGGGGAACGGTGGATGACATCATCATGCGCATCATGGACATCTTCCTCGCCTTTCCCGGCCTGGTCCTCGGCATCGGGATCATGTCGGTGCTGGGTCCCAGTGTCGGGAATGTGATTGCGGTCATCGCCGTAGTCAGTACCCCCCAGATCGCCCGGGTGACGCGGAGTGCGGTTCTGACGCAGAAGGAGGAGGAGTACGTCCAGGCCGCACGGGTCATCGGTGTTCCTGCCTCAAAGCGCCTCTTCAAGCACGTCCTGCTGAACTGTCTTCCGCCGATCATCGTGCAATCTACCCTGCTGGTCGCCTCAGCCATCCTCACCGAAACCGCGCTCAGCTTTCTCGGCATCGGGGTCCGTCCCCCTACCCCTACCTGGGGATCGATCCTCTTCGAGGGGAAGGATTATATCCTGCTCGGCATGTGGTGGATGTCGGTCTTCCCCGGGATTGCCATCATGATCACCATGCTCGGGATCAACTTCCTGGGGGATGGATTGCGGGATGCTCTCGATCCCCGGCTAAGCCAGAAGTAGGCCTTTACGGCCGGTGTGGCTCCTCCAGGAACCGCTGCAGGATGATCTGGGCGGCTGAATGGGGAGCGAGCCGTCCCTGGCGGGCCTGGGACAGAACCTCACCCAGGGAGGTCTGTTCTTGCAATCTATGCTGTAAGTGCTTGATTAGAGCCGTCTCCACCATGCCCAGCACTTCCCGCTCTACCTGCCGGCCCCGTCTCTCCCGGAGCTCTTCTGACTCCTGCAGGTGCTGCCGGTGACGGAGGATAGCCTGCCAGAGTTCCTCGACCCCGTCCCCCTGGCTGGCAATGGTGTGCAGCACCGGTACCTGCCACTGGGAGGCGTGGGGGGTAAGGTGCAGCATCTCCTGCAGTTGTATTCCGGTCTCTCTCTGGCTCCGGGTCGATCGGCCTTGTTGACCAC
>RFHZ01000862.1 GCA_003696125.1 Nitrospinota bacterium | reverse complement strand
CTCTACTTCTGCCCGGTCACCGGCCACGGTCCCGGTCCCATGCGCCTCGATCAATCCCACCGTTGCCGGAGAAAATCCGGCCTTGGCATAGGCCCGCCTTAAGGCACGGATCTGTCCTTCGGGACGAGGGGCGGTTAACCCCTTATCGCGTCCATCGCTGGAGCCGGCAACAGCTTTGATTACCGCATAGATACGATCCCCATCCCGCTCCGCATCAGCCAGGCGCTTCAGAACGAGAATGGCAATCCCTTCGCTGATGACGATGCCATCCGCCTCTGCATCGAAAGGCCGGCACCGTCCCCGTGGGGAGAGGGCCTGGGTCTTGCTGAAGCAGAAGTAGGCAAACGGACTCTGTACCGTGTCTGCTCCCCCCACGATCACCATATCGCTGGTACCATCTTCCAGTTCTCTCACCGCCAGGTACACTGCGGCCAGGGAGGAAGCGCAGGCCGCATCGACCGTATAGTTGACCCCACCGAAATCGAAGCGATTTGCCACCCGACCGGCCGCCACATTGAGGAGGATACCGGCAAAGGAATCTTCGGTCCACTCCGGTAAGCGGGTCCACACCTCGGCGGGGAGATCGTCAAAGAGCATGGGGAGCCCGGAACGCAGGGTATACTGTTGTCCCAGATCGCCACTCCCTCCCCCTACCCCCAGGATGACCGAGGTGTGTTCACGCGGGAAAGGACGATCCAGATAGCCTGCATCTTCAAGGGCTTTATGGACAAGCTCCAGGGTCAGGAGCTGGAGCGGGTCGATCGAGCGCAAGGTATTGGGAGGAATGCCGTACCGGGTCGGATCAAACGGGATGGGATCGATAAATCCTCCCCATTTCGAGTACACCTTATCGCGGGCTTTGCGGTCAGGATCGAAATACCGCTGCCAGTCCCACCGATCCTGGGGCACTTCGGTGATGGCATCGACTTTATGGAGAATATTCTCCCAGTAGGTCTGGAGATCAGGGGCTTTGGGGAGCAGACAGGACATCCCCACGATGGCGATATCAGACGATCGTCCTTGCGAGGAGACCCAAACCGATCGCTTGGCAGGGAGAGGGAGCGCTGCCAGGCGTTCTGAGCCTTTAACCGAGACATCATGGTGGAGTTGGGGGATGGTGCAGGGGCGATCACGGAGGGCAGCCACCTGACCGATCATGTACATCCCCTGCTTGTACTGCTCTTCTTCGCTCACCGTAACGAATTTCGGGGCTTGCGGGTCCTGGCCGTACCGCTGATGCCGGGTAATCCCTTTGGAGGCGATCCGCAGGCGGCCCAGGTTGAGGTCCTCTAAGACAGTCCGGATCTCTTCCGCAGGGAGGTTGCGCTGGAGAAGGCGGGCTTTTTCCTGTTGAAACAGGCTCACATAAGGGGTTATCGCACAGCGGGTGGCATGACCAGGCCCGGTTTCGAGCAGGACGGTTTGCGAGCAGCGGATGGCCTCTTCCTGAAAACGCCTGGTGATCGCGCCGGTCTCAATCGCCTCCTGGGTAAACAGATAGGCGGTGCCCAGGAGTACCCCTATCTTGACTCCCCTCTCTGCCAGGGGTGCGGCCATGGTCGCGACCATGGCGGAAGAGAGGGCATCATGGATCCCCCCGGCAAAGAGGATATGGCATTGGGAGAGTTTGTCGGGGGGAAGGGCTTCCAGGAGTTCATCGATCATGGTGTTCCAGAGCACGAAGCTCGAGCGGGGGCCTACGTGTCCTCCACACTCTCGTCCTTCAAAGACGAAGCGGCGGGCTCCATTTTCCAGAAACATCCTGAGCAGACCCGGGGAGGGAACGTGGAGGTAGGTGGGGATCCCCTCCTGCTCCAGGAGGGCAGCCTGATCGGGACGGCCCCCGGCAATCAGCGCAAAGGGGGGACGGTAATTGCGGATCACCTCGAGCTGCTCCTGGCGAAGCTCCTGGGGGACAAACCCTAAAATCCCCACTCCCCAGGGGCGGTCTCCGAGGAGTTGTCGGGTCTCGGCGAGCAGGGGTTCGATCTCTGGAGCCCGGAGCAAGGCGAGGGCGAGGAAGGGTAATCCTCCCCCTTCGGCGACTTTGGCTGCAAAGGCAGCCCGATCACTGACCCGGGTCATCGGTCCCTGGACAACAGGGTAGCGGGTGCCATGGGCACGGGCCAGGGGAGAACCTTCATCGAGAGGACGAAGGGCCTGGGCGATACGAACGTGCGTCTCGATGGCCTCGCGGATCCCCTCCAGCACCCCTCCCACGGTACGGAAGCGCCGGGCCAGAGAGGCGGCAAAGGCGGCATCTTGCCCGAGGAGCCATGCCTGTTCCCTTTCCCAGCCGACCCGGCTCTGTACTTCTCGCCGCCAGAGGTTCAGGGTATCGGCTTGAGCATCAGGGTGCTGCATGAGGGCCTGTGCTTTCTGGCGTAACTCTTCTACTGCCGGCAATCCAGGCCGGGTATAGACCCGATAGGTCTCTCCGAGTTCTGCGCCGAGACAGATCGTTTCACTCCCATCCATACGGGCAATACTCTCCTTCGCCTCGGCAGAGAGGGGAGACTCCCGGGTGAGTAAAAGTTGGGTGTCGAGGACGATACCAGCCGCTCCGGCGGCATAGCATGCTCCTGCCGTGTGCAGGCCGATTCCCCCTTGCGCCCAGACAGGAAGGGAGACCTGGTTCAGCAGGCGTTGGAGGAGGATAAAGGTGGTCTCTTCCCCTACCCGTCCCCCGGCCTCGTGTCCCTTAGCGATGACTCCATCGACTCCTGCTTCCTTACCCCAGAGGGCCTGCTCTACACAGGTCGTTTCCAGGAGAACGGTACGGTTGTGCTGATGGAAGGTCTGTACCAGATATGACAGGGTTTCCTTCTCATCAGGAGGGGTCAGGATGACCATCTCGATCTGGGGAGGGAGGTCTGGGACCAGAAGGGTGATCAGGTGTTCTGCTTTCCCATCGAACTTGATTCCACAGCCTTGCCTGGTGTAACGGGCCAATCTGGTAAGGGCGGTGAGAGCCGCCTGTTTGTCCGTTGTATACTCCAGGTCTAACACCCCCAGTGCCCCGGCCCGGCTGGCAGCAATGGCGATGGATGGATCGGCCAGACCAGGAGGAGTGAGAGCAAGCAGCCGAAATGTCTGCATAGGATCAACCCTCCCTCAGGTATGGATCGAGAAGGGAATATGTTTAGTCATCGGACACGCAAGCTAAGATTTCCTCTCTGCGTCACATGTTCAGTAAACCAGAGTCTCTGTATGGTTTACTGTGACAGAAATCACAAAAGGCGGGGAGACTTTCTGTTATGTTGATGGCAGTATCTTGGAGGTCCTTGCGCCCATCATGATATATACGTAACTCGTCATACGCCTGATCGATGCTGAGGAAGGGGAGAATGGTCTCGGTCCATTGCATATCCTTATCTACGAAACCTCATTATATAAAGCGAGCAATAGCGTGTCAAGAAAAAGTTTGCATGCAGAGATAGCTCTAGACATCGGTCCCCTTTTTCTGTAGTATCTCTTAAGCAGAGACAGGTGCAAACGGAGAGTTGCCCATGCGCTTTGCTGCCGGCCCTGATAGTGGGCATGTGCGAGAAATAGGGCCCTGTCTCCCATGAGCTGGGACAGACAGGAATTTTCCTGGTACTGTTTTTGCACACATGTTGATGGGAAAGGCTAAAGACGGTTGAAGACGTATCCTGTGCATCAGATGGCATGTCATCTCTGTGGGACAAAGCACTTCTCCCTGTTATACCCCCTGGAGACCTTTGCCGTTGTCCGGTGTCAACGGTGTGGTTTGGTCTCTACCACCCTGCGTGTGGACAAGACGGTACTGGAACAGATGTATGGCTCAGACTATTTCCAGGAGCGTCAGGATTACTACTTTGAGAATCCTATCGTTAATAGCCATATTGCCAAAGAGAATACGAACATCCAGGATTTCCGCAGAGGGCTCTCCCTTATCGAGGAGTATAGGAGCAGGGGAAGGCTCCTCGATGTCGGGTGTGCGCTGGGGATCTTCCTCTCCATAGCCCGGGAGCGGGGATGGGAGGTCTACGGTGTTGATATCTCCCCTTATGCCGCCTCTTACGCCCAAAAGGTCTTGGGCTTGGATGTGGTGGCTGGCGAAATAGAAGATGCCCAATTCCCATCCCGGTGGTTCGATGTTGTCACCCTCTGGGATGTGATCGAGCATCTTCCCGATCCGTCTCGCTCCTTACAAGAGATCCACAGAACATTGAAGGATGATGGCCTCCTCCTGGTGAATACGCCCAACGAAGCGGGATTGTTACGCCTGCTGGCCGGCCTGATTTTCCGTCTCAGTGGAGGGAAGATCTCCTATCCGGTCCGAAAGCTCTACCACCAGTTTCACCTTTACTACTTTACCCCCCAGACCTTGCAGACTCTCTTGGAAAAGAATGGGTTTAGGTTACTTCGCCTGGAGAAGAAGTGCATTCCGCTCATAAAGGCGAGAGGACGGCCATGGGAGCGGTGGATGGTCAGCCTGCTCTCCTGGCCGGAACGGCTCTTAGGCCGGGAATTTGAACTGTTGGCCCTGGCCCAAAAAGGAGAGGAAACGTAGCCAAGCGATGCGTGATCTGACCATCGGACTGGTGACCTGGAAGGCTCGAGACCTGCTGCAGCAGTGTCTCGATGCCATCGAAGCGAATCTGGACAACCTGAGAGCCGAGGTGTGGGTGGTGGATAACGCCTCCCAGGATGGGACACTCGAGCTGTTACGGGAGCGGTATCCCACCGTTTCTGTGGTGCAAAATCCCCGTAACAGGGGGGTGGCACCGGCCCGCAACCAGATCATCGAGCGGGCCCAGGGACGCTATCTCCTCTTCCTCGATGTGGATACCCGGGTTCTCCCGGGTGCCCTGACCACACTCGTGCAATTCATGGATGAGCATCCGGAAGTGGCCATCGGAGGGCCGAAACTCCTCTACGGTGACGGGAGCCTGCAGCTCTCCTGCCGTCCCTTCCCTTCCCCCCTCCATATCCTGGTGGAAGGGACCTTTTTGCGGGACTATTTTCCCCAGAGTCGCTGGGTCAAAGAGTATACCATGGAGGAGTGGGATCATGCCGAAACCCGCGAAGTCGACTGGATGTACGGGGCCTGCCTCATCGTCCGCCGGCAGGCTCTGGAAAAGTTGGGAGGCTTTGATGAAGGGTTCTTCTACCTCTATGAGGATATCGACCTCTGTTTTCGCGCCAAGCGGCTGGGGATGAAGGTCTGCTATATCCCCCAGGCGCAAGTCATTCACTTTCTGGAGCGAGAGAGGAAATCGGTGTTTCATCCACGCATATTTACCCATATCCGGAGTATCCTCCGCTATCTCATAAAGGATTACTATGGAAACCTTTGGTCAACCCGCTGAGTGGGCAGTGGTCATCCCTTCGATACGTACCATCAACCTGGCCTATCTGGCTGCCATTCCAGAAGAGGTAAAGATCCTGGTCGTTGATGACAGCAACGGCACGATTCGTCCCAATCGGGTCAACATGGAGGTCTATACCTACGTCGATTACAAAGAATTTCTGGGGAGTGAAGAGACTCTCATCCCCCGCAAGACCGATACCTGTCGCAGCTTTGGTTTCTACATGGCCTGGCGACAGGGATACCGCTACATCGTCACCCTGGACGATGATTGCATGACCCATCCCGGTTTCCTTGCCGCACATGGCGCGGTTTTGGGGAAAATCTGCTCCCTGCCGGCTGTGTCCTCGACCCCCTGGTACAACACGCTGGATAATCTTGTCCTGGAGCAGGATGGGTCTCCCCTCAAACGCTGGTATGCACGGGGCTATCCCTATTGTTATCGCCTCGAGCCTCCCCCTCCTCCCACCGTTTCTCCGGTGCAGGGACGGGTCGTGTGCAACATGGGGATGTGGTTACAGGTCCCCGATATCAACGGGATAGACAAGATCGCTGGTGATGTTCCCCAGAGTGTGGACCTCAAGGAGGAGAGATTGGCCATCGCCCCGGGAACCAGCTTCAGCCTCTGCATCATGAATGTCGCTTTTCTGGCCGAAATCGTCCCTGCCTTCTATCAACTCCCGATGAATGCTCCGGTGTGTAATGCCCGTCTCGACCGGTTTGGGGACATCTGGAGCGGGTATATCTTGAAGAAACTCGCCGATATCCGCGGCGATCTGCTCACGATCGGAGCACCGGTGGTCACCCATACCAAAATGGGGAACACCGTCCGTGAAATGCAGGGAGAACACTTTGGCCACCTGCTGGAGAGCCATTTCTATCCCCTGGTCGATGAAGCGGTAGAAGAGGTTTCACCGGGGAGCTACCAGGAGATGTACCACCAGTTTGCCCGGAGCTTTGCACGAAGCGTCAAGAAACGGAAATTACCGGAAGGCTATCAGGCTTTCTTTACCATCATGAGCGAGAAGATGATCCGCTGGTCTCTGCTCTTTGCTGCCGGGAGGTAAGTCGTGCCCAAAGTCTTTGTCTTCGGTCTGGATGGAGCCACCTTTGATCTGATTCTCCCCTGGGTCGCTGAAGGAAAACTCCCCCATTTTGCTCGCCTGCTGGCCGAAGGGAGCTGGAGTCCCCTGGAGTCGGTGCCCAACATGCGGAGTCCGGCGGCCTGGACGTCCTTCATGACCGGGCAGAACCCGGGAAAGCATGGGATCTTCGAGTTCTACGAACCGGTACCCCAGACCTATGGTCTCCGTTTCGTCCATGGAGGGATGCGCAAGAGTAAGAGTCTGTGGACCCTGTTGAGTGAACAGGGAAAGCGGGTGGGAGTGATTAACGTGCCCATGACCTACCCGGCAGAGACGGTCAACGGCTTTTTGATCGCCGGACTCGATGCTCCTGGAGTGGAGAGTTCCGGCTTCTGTTATCCCCCGCAGCTCATGCGAGAGCTGCAAGAGCGTTTTGGTCCCTACATCCTGGAGCCGGGCCTGACCGGGTACCTGATCGGGGGAAAGCTGGACCTGGCCGTGCAGAAGTTGCGCGAGGAGTTGGCGCAGAAAGAGGCCATAACCACCTACCTGATGCAGGAGTACCCGTGGGATTTCTTCATGGTGGTCTTCCGCAGCCTCGATGCGGTACAGCACTGCTTCTGGAAGTTCATGGATCCCCTGCATCCGCAGCATGATCCGGATGAGGCGGCACGGTACGGGACGGTGATCCTGGAGACATACCAGCAGATCGATCAGAGCCTGGGGAAGATCTGGGCGATGCTGGATGAGGAGACGGTGCTGCTGGTCATGTCTGACCACGGCTTTGGGAGAAAGCATCCGGCCAACAATCAGCTCAACCACTGGCTGGCCAGCCAGGGATTTTTACACTATACGCATGAGCGAGAGGGGAAGAAGACCGTTCAGGAACTCTCGCTGGCCCTGTTGAAGCATCTGTACAGGTTCCTGATCGGCAAGACACCACGTACGGCCAAAGAGAAGCTGGCCAGATGGTTCCCTCAACTGCGCAACCGGGTACAGAGTCGCCTCTGCTTTGCCCACATCGACTGGTCTCGCACCAAAGCCTATTCTGATACCCTTTTCCCCAATATCTGGATCAACCTTATCGGAAGAGAGGCGCAAGGGACGGTTTCCCCAGAGGAGTATGGGGAGGTGATCGACCAGTTGCGCCAGGCCCTGGCCGGGTGCCGCGATGCGGTCAGCGGTCGCCGGATCGTGGAGCGGGTCTTTCATCGAGACGAACTCTACAGCGGTCCCTATGTAGAAAAGGCTCCTGATCTCCTCATCCGCTGGAAGGAGGATGAGGTGATCCAGGGGATCGCTTTGCCAGACCAGGAAAAGGAAGCGGCAGATGCGGTTGAAGAGACGAGACCCCTGATTCCGGGAGAGGATCCGCGGATCATCAGTGGGGACCACCGGCTCCATGGAGTTCTGCTTATGGCCGGTCCACCGGTGCGCAGAGGGGTACAGCTTGCCCAGGCCCGACTCATCGATCTCGCCCCGACCATTCTCGCCCTGCTTGATCTCCCCATCCCGGCAGACATGGATGGACGGGTCCTGGAAGAGGCCTGGCAGGAGGAGATGCGTTCTGCCTGGACCCCTTCTTACCGGGACGCAGAGCCGGCGTCACCACCGCTTCACCCTGGAGAGGACTACTCAAAGGAGGAGGAAGAAGAGATCGCCAAGCGTCTCCGCGATCTGGGGTATCTGGACTAAGGGAGAATCTCATTTTTTTAGGCTTTCCCCCCACCCCGTGAAACTGTAGAGGCTTTTTCAACCAGAGAAAGGAGGAAGGAAATGGCAAAGCGGATTCTGACCAGTTTATCGTTTCTCACCTTTTTAACCCTGTTGACGGTAAGCCTCTTCTTGGTAGGGGCAGAACCGGTAAAGGCGGGAGTGGCAGGGAAGGTCTACGATGTATGGGTCTCTCAAAGCTTTACCTCCCCACCTCATGATCCATTTTTCGATTGTGCCCGTTTTGGAAGGAATACCATGAGCCTGGATAAATGCGGTGATTCGGGACCTCTGACCGAAATCCCGATCAACGCGCTCCTCTCTCTCTGGATAGGACGCGTCCCCTGTGGAGGTCTCAACCTGGTCTTCATCGGCACGGCGATAGAAAGGGCAAATCTTCCGAGTGGAGCGAATGTGATCGGAGCCTCAGGACTCGGCCAGACCGAAGGGACAAATTTCGGTCTGGAAGGGGTGGAAAATCCCGATTGTCGCCTTCCGACTGCTCCGGAGGAAGAAGGAAGTCCCTATTCTGCCGAATAGGTCTATAGG
>RFHZ01000861.1 GCA_003696125.1 Nitrospinota bacterium | reverse complement strand
GTTATAGGCCGGGTAGGCTTCGATAGCGATGCCTTCCACCGTCAGCCGATCCCCCGGTCGGACATAGTGGACCGCTTGGGCCGTGACTCCTCTCAGCGCCTCCTCGCAGGAAGGGATGGCAACGATGGTGGTCTGCTCCGAGGTGATCTTATCAACATCAGCACGGCTCATATGATCGAAATGCTCGTGGGTGATCAAGATCAGATCGGCAGTGGCCAGTCCCTCGGGAATCTGGTAAGGATCGGTATAGACCGTTTTGCTACCCCGAAATTGAAAGGCGGTATGGTTGAGGCGTTGAATCTCGAGTCCTTGAATCTCCATCTTTCCCTCCTTTCTCATCCGAAATCATGTTCCCTTGCCGGCAGCCGTTTCCCACCCCTTTTGTCCTCTGACCATGCGTGACCGGAAAAAAACTGTGCCGGGTTCTGGGGCAGAAGAGTGGGCAAAAGGGCAGTTACTTCCCTTACTCTATGCTGTTTGGGGCTTCTCTGTCAACCCCGGAATCCAGAAGAGCGTCAGAGACAGATCGGCAGGGAGTTGACAAGACGTTCCTGAGGTGTTATAAGGAGAACGGCTGCAGGCCAGTCGCACGGCTCTCAAAGAGGGGCACGCGTCGAGAGGAAAGAGGAGATCTTGCTAACCGTAGTGGAAAGGAGTGTCGCTATGAAAGCCGTCGTGTTCAAAGAGATGGGGAGCCCAATGGAGGTAGAGGAGATTCCTACTCCCGAACCCCGAACAGGGGAAGTGTTGGTCAAGGTGCGGGCTTGTGGAGTATGTCATACCGACCTTCATGTGATCAAAGGTGAGGTGAAGTTTCCCATACCGTGTGTATTGGGACATGAAATTTCCGGCACCGTTGCCGCCCTGGGACCCGGGGTGCAGGGATTCACCGTAGGGGATCGGGTGGTATGCAGCTTCATCATGCCCTGCGGGGCCTGTCACTACTGCGTGCGGGGCCAGGAGGACCTCTGTGAGACCTTCTTCAGCTACAACCGGTTGCAGGGAAAGCTGTACGATGGGGACACCCGGCTGCGGCGTCCGGATGGATCCCCGATCTGGATGTACTCGATGGGAGGACTGGCCGAATATGCGGTGGTTCCGGCCACCGATGTCTTCCATCTCCCGGAAGAAGTGCCGTTTGAAGAGGCGGCTATCCTGGGTTGTGCCATCTTTACCGCGTACGGGGCTGTACGGAACGGTGCCGACCTCCGGGCCGGGGAATCGGTGGCAGTGGTTGCTACCGGGGGAGTGGGATCGAATATCCTGCAGATCGCC
>RFHZ01000860.1 GCA_003696125.1 Nitrospinota bacterium | reverse complement strand
GCTCCCCGCCTGTGTGACCACCTGTGTGGGGAGGGCGATGTATTTCGGAGACCTGAACGACAAGAAGAGCCTGGTGGCCGAACTCCTCTCTACCCAGCCGTCCAGGCGCATGATGGAAGAGATGGGTACAAAGCCTCGCGTCTATTACCTGGTACCGAAAGAGATGAAGAACATGCCCATGGCCGGGGTAAGCTGCCAAGCCTGTCACGAGTGAAAGGAGGGATGCGGGTATGAAGACAACGGAAAGACGTGCTGATCTCTGTGCTGCCGGTCTGGATCGGCGCCAGTTCCTGCAAAGCGGGGCCCTGCTGGGGGGGAGTGCCCTCCTCAGTCGCTATGCCGAAGCCCTGGGCCTGCTGCAAAAGGCGGAAGCAGGAGAGATCCCCTATCCGCTGGCCCAGCCGGAACGGGTCATCTACTCGGTCTGCCTGCAGTGTCACACCGCCTGCCCGATCAAAGGAAAGATCTTAAACGGGGTGCTGGTCAAGATCGATGGCAACCCCTATTCCCCGCAGAACATGCTCCCCCAGATCCCCTATGCCACCTCCCCCACCGAGGCGGCCCTGGTCGATGGCAAGGTCTGCCCCAAGGGACAGGCCGGTGTGCAGAGTCTCTACGATCCCTACCGGCTCCGCCATGTCCTGAAGCGGGCGGGAAAACGGGGTGAGAATCGCTGGCAGGTGATCTCCTTTGACCAGGCCATCCAGGAGATCGTGGAAGGGGGATACCTGTTTAAGCATGTGCCGGGCGAGGAGAAGCGTTATGTGCCGGGCCTGCGCGAAATCCGTGCCCTGCAGGACCCTGATCTGGCCAGGCGCATGGCCAAAGATGCCAAAAAGGTGGCCAGGAAAGAGATGACCCTGGCTGCCTTCCAGGAGAAGTACCGCGATCACCTCTCCGCCCTCATCGATCCCAAGCATCCTGATCTGGGGCCCAAGAACAACCAGTTCGTCTTCATGGCCGGACGGATCGAGCATGGGCGCAAGGAATTTGCCAAGCGGTGGCTCAAGGCCGGGTACGGGAGCATCAACTGGTTTGAGCATACCACCATCTGCGAGCAGAGTCATCACATCGCCACCGCCCAGGTCAGCAACCAATACAAGAAAGGGAAGTGGGGCAAAGGGAAGCATCACTTCAAGCCAGATGCGCTCAACGCCGAGTTTATCCTCTTCTTCGGCACCGGCGCCTTTGAGGCCAATTTCGGTCCCCCTCCCATGGCGGAAAAGATCACGGAAGGACTGGTCAGCGGACGGCTGAAGATCGCCGTGGCCGATCCGCGTCTCTCCAAGACGGCGACCAAAGCCTGGAAGTGGCTGCCGGTCAAACCGGGAACCGATGCTGCCCTGGCCCTGGGTCTGGCCCGCTGGATCATAGAGAATAAACGCTACGATGCCAGATTCCTGGCCAATGCCAATAAAGGGGCGGCCCAGGCGGATGGAGAAAAGGCCTGGACCAATGCCACCTGGCTGGTGAAGCTGGAGGGGAATCGGCCGGCACGCTTCCTGCGGGCCAAGGATGTGGGACT
Source organism: Nitrospinota bacterium (assembly GCA_003696125.1). Lineage (GTDB taxonomy): Bacteria > Tectomicrobia > Entotheonellia > J063 > J063 > J063. The sequence goes on along the minus strand of RFHZ01000860.1, from coordinate 548 downwards.
GGGCAACGAGCACCAGTTCGTGGTCTCGCAGGGAGGCAGGCTGGTGGCGGTCGATCCCTATGACACGAAGAGACCGGTGGAAGGGGATCTGATGGCGGCCGGAAGTACCGGAGGACACGCCTATAAGACCGCCTTCCAGCTCCTCTGGGAAGAGGTATCGGCGCGGACGCTGGAGCAGTGGGCAGAAGCCTGTGGACTTTCCAGCTCCCTGCTGGTAGAGGTGGCACAGGAGCTGACCGCGCACGGCAAGAAGGGTGTGGTGGAGTTCTACCGGGGACCGGTGCAGCACACCAACGGGTACTACAACGCCCAGGCCATCCTCACCCTGAATCTCCTGCTGGGGAACATGGGGTGGACCGGTGGCCTCAATGCCGGTGGCGGACACTGGCATGAGAACGGGAGCAAGAAGGGGCAGCCCTATCCGGTGACCAAGGCGCTGCACCCGGGAGGATTAAAGGCCTTTGGCGTACCGGTCACCAAGGAAAAGGTCCATTATGAAGAGACCACCCTCTTCAACGGGTACCCGGCACCCCGTCCCTGGTACCCCT
>RFHZ01000859.1 GCA_003696125.1 Nitrospinota bacterium | reverse complement strand
CACGGGGACCCAACATCAATCCCAAGGTGTTTACCGGTCTCTGGCAGACGGCCGAGAAACTCCAGATCCCGGTCCAGATCGAAGGGGCACCGTCCGGTACCGGCACAGATGCCAACGCCATCCAGCTCTCACGTGCCGGTGTTGCCGCCGGACTGGTCTCTATCCCTAACCGCTACATGCATACCCCCTGTGAGATGGTGGCACTCAGCGACGTGGAGCAGGCGGCACAGCTCCTGGCCGGGTACATTCGGACCCTGACTCCAGAGACCTCCCTCATTCCCACAGAGTAAGGATCCCATCCTGGATCCTCTGGCCCAGAGGCGGCCGGATAAAGGAAGGGGGAAGGAGAAGCTCGGGTATACATTGAGCAATGAGAAGGAGGGCATGATGAAAGCCTTGTTGTCCAAACTCCACCTGCAGGAGGTGAATCCTGGTGCCTGTTTTGGTCCTGACGAATGGATCACCGATCCCCATGGACAACCCCTGGTCTCTTATAACCCGACTACCGGTGAGGCTATTGCCACCGTGATCCAGGCCACCGCGGAAACCTATGAACAGCTCTCCACCCGTGTGGAGAAGGCTTTCAAAGTCTGGCGAGATATCCCGGCCCCCAAACGCGGACAGGTGGTACGGGACCTTGGGAATGCGTTGCGAGAATATAAAGAACCGCTGGGTGACCTGGTGAGCCTGGAGATGGGGAAGATCCGGGTAGAAGGTCACGGGGAAGTGCAGGAGATGATCGATATCTGTGACTTTGCGGTTGGGCTTTCCCGCCAGTTGTACGGCCTGACCATGCAATCCGAACGTCCGGCCCATCGCATGTACGAGCAATGGCACCCCCTGGGACCGGTAGGGGTGATCACCGCCTTCAATTTCCCGGTAGCCGTGTGGTCATGGAATGCAGCCATCGCTGCTGTTTGTGGTGACCCGGTACTCTGGAAGCCTTCTGAATACGTCCCCCTGTGCGCCATTGCCGTCCAGCATATCGCCAACCGGGTGATGGCCGATCATGGGGTCTCCGGTGTCTTCAATCTGGTGATAGGTACCGGTGCCGAAATAGGGAATCTCCTGGTGCATGACAGGCGTCTACCGTTGATCTCCTTTACCGGGTCTACCGCGGTAGGCCGGCAGGTTGCGGTCAACGTGGCGCAACGCTTCGGCCGCACCATCCTCGAACTGGGAGGGAATAACGCCATCATCGTGACCGAAGATGCCGATCTCGACCTGGCTACCCGGGCCATCCTGTTCGGGGCGGTGGGAACGGCCGGCCAGCGTTGCACCACGACTCGACGCATCATCGTGCACAAGAGCATTGCCCAGGAGTTGGCCAGCCGACTGGTTCGTGCCTACCAGCAGGTACGCATCGGTGACCCTCTGGACGATAACACGCTGAT
>RFHZ01000858.1 GCA_003696125.1 Nitrospinota bacterium | reverse complement strand
AGTATGGACCGGTCCGGGAGAGGTCAGGGGAGAGAGTACCGGAAGGGGGCATCAAGGGAAGAGACGCTCTCCCATGTCTGGCGGAATCTCAAAGCCCAGCTTACGCAGTCCTGTGCGTACCTCTTCTTCCTGGAGCAGGTGGAAAAAGGCGACCACGGCCGGTCGATCCTGCCGGTCGGCCGGAAGGAGGAAATCGTAGTGCTCGTTCTGGAGGAAAGAGAAGCCGAGACCGTAATCGCGGGCAACCGTCTCAATCCCGATACCCCAGTCGGCCTTTTTCAGGGCGATAGAGGCGGCCACGGCGTTATGCGAGCGGGCCTCAACATCATAACCCGGCAAGAGCTCCCTCCCCTCGTCTAGGGAGAGTCCCTGTGCGCTCAAGACCTCTTGCAGCAACATGTCCAGCAAGATCCTCGTCCCTGAGCCCTTGTTCCGGTTGATCAGCACGCGCTTTTCTCCGTGCAGTATGCGGGACAGGAGGGTAGGGAAATCGGTCCCGCTGCAGAAGAGCGGATCATCCGGCCGGTAGAGGATCCCCTGGCGGCGGATATACCCCCGGATGAGGAGAAGTCCGTCTTCTCCCTGCACGAAGGGGAGATTATAGGTGCCACTCCTTTCATCCAGCAGGTGGATACCGGAGAGATCAGATTCACCCCGTTTGGCCGCCTGCAATCCGGCCAGCGATCCGACATGCACGATCTTCCCCTGCCATCCCTGAGCTTTGAGACGAGAGATCAGGTAGTCGAGGCCCACGCAATGGCTGCCGATGGAGACCAGGTCGGCCAGCCGGAGGGTCTTGCTGAGCAGGTACACGGTGACCTCCTCGTCTTTCAGGATCATCTCCTGCTGGGTACCGATCTTGACAAACCCGTCGGCCTGGCTGAAGGTGGTGACCGAACCAGACCCCTTTCCGATCGGGTAGGCCGAGTACCCCTGGCGTCCCGCTACCAGATTGACCAGGGTGTATTCGAGCCGTCCCCGGGCCGAGGTGAAGCGTACCGCGGCCCGGGCCCGCACCACCGCCTGCTCTTCTCTCTCCCCTCCCTGCTGCAGGCCGGACGCTCCTGGGAAACCGGCCAGGGCCCGGATCACCGGTTTGACAAACTCATGAAAGGTGAAGATGGCCGAGGTGGGAAAACCGGGCAGGACGACGACCGGTTTATCCTGGACCACGGCCAGGCAGATCGGTTTTCCGGGTTTCAGGGCGACGCCATGGACCACCACACCAGGCTTTCCCAGCCGGTCGATGACCCGATAGGTGAAGTCGCCTCCCCCTTTGGACGTGCCCCCGGAGAGGATGACCATGTCGTAAGCCAGGGCCTGGGTCAGCATGGTGGTAAGCATCGCCTCATCGTCCTTACAGATCCCGAGGAAGATGGGTTCACCGCCGTTCTCGCGGATGGCATCGCAGACGATACGGCTGTTCGAATCGTAGATCAATCCCTCGCGCATCCTTTCCCCTGGCGCGATGATCTCATCCCCGGTGGAGAGCACGGCGATGCGCGGCTTGCGGTAACACCAGACCTCTGCCAGGCCCAGGGCTGCCAGTACCCCTGTCTCCCGCGAAGAGAGGTATTCACCGCGTCGTAGCACGGTCTCTCCCTGCATGATGTCCTGCCCGGCAAAGGTGATGTTCTCCCCGGGAAAAACGGGTCGATAGACCAGCAGGGTTTCCCCTTCTATCTCGGTATACTCGACCATGACCACGGCGTTGGCCCCGCGGGGAATCACCGCTCCGGTGGCGATGGCCGCGGCCATCCCCCGTTCTATCTCGCGTTGGGGGACATGACCGGTGGGGATCCGTTCCGGGCTCAGGCGCAGGGTACACGGGTTTTCTTCATCCGCCCCATAGGTATCGGCGGCGATCACCGCAAAGCCATCGACATTGGAGCGGTGAAAGGCGGGAACATCCACCGGTGCGGTGACATCACGCGACAGGATACGTCCCAGGGCCTCGGCCAGGGGAACCGGTTCCTCTCCCAGCGGCTCCAGGCAGAGGTGGGCCTGGAATCGTTGTTTTGCCTCTTCTGGACTCGCTACCTGCAGAAATTGCTCCTGTTTCATCGGTAGATGTAGACCTCGACCTTCTCTCCTTCGTCAAATCCCTCTGAATTTTTCTCCACAATGATGAACCCATCCGCCCTGGTGGTGGAGGAGAGGATACTCGCTCCACTCACCCGCAGCGGTTCCACCAGGTTCCCCTCCACGAACCTGACCCGGACATAATCGACCCGGCCGATGGCCGAGGTGACTTTCCGCTTCAGCACCCCTTCCACCCGGGGATAGATGGAGTGTGGCTCCAAGCCCTGCATCATCTGGAGGGTGGGCCCGACAAACGCTTCAAAGGCCACCATGGCCGATACCGGATTTCCCGGCAGCAGGAAGACCGGCCTGTCTTCGAGAAAACCGAGTCCGGTCGGACTCGAGGGCCGCATGGCCACCCCATGCACCAGCAGCTCACCGATTTCACTCAGGATCAAAGGGGCAAAGTCCTCTGCCCCGACCGATGAGCCACCGGTGATGAGGAGGACATCCTCTGTCGCCTCCTGCATCGCCCGCTTTATGGTCTCATAGTGATCACGGATGATCCCTTTGCGATGCGGGATCCCCCCGTACTGCTCGATGAGCCCCCACAGGACATAGGAGTTGCTGTCAACGATCTTGGTGGTCCCCTCGATCCGCTCTTCTCCCGCCTTGACCAGCTCGTTACCGGTAATGAGCAGGGCGACGGTGGGTCGACGCCAGACGCGGGGGGTCAGGTGTTGGATGGAGGCGAGGACCCCCACATCCTGCGGTCGCAGCCTTCTTCCTCGTCGCAGGACCACCTCTCCCTTGCCGATATCCTCTCCCTGGCGTCCCACGTTGCGGTAGGGGGTTATGGGCTGAAAGATGTTTACCTTTCCCCCCCGCTCCTCTGCGTACTCGGCCATCACCACCGCATCCGCTCCTGGTGGCAGGGGGGCACCGGTCATGATGCGTACCGCCTGCTGCTTCTGGAGAGGCTGGGGGAAAGGGGAGCCGGGAAAGACTTCCCCGACCAGGGTAAACTCGATCGGATTATAGCTCGAGGCACCAAAGGTCTCCCGAGCCTGCACGGCATAGCCGTCAACGGCTGCCCGGGCAAAGTGCGGGACATCGATCTCTGAGACCACATCCTCGGCCAGGACACGTCCGTACGCCTCTTCCAGGCGGACCGTCTCCACCCCTAGTGGCCGGATACGGCTGTGCAGCAGCGCCAATACGGCATCGACCTCCTGGCGTTCGATAAACCCGCGCATCCGCACGTCACGATTCTTCATCGCTCCCTTCCCTCTTCTGTCTCACCTCTGCGTTCTAATCACCTGACAGGCTCAGCCGGTACCGGAGCCAGGAGCTACAGGCGGAGGCCATCCAGCATGCGCAGGAGGTCGTCGATCCGCTCTTCGACCACGCTGGGACTCACCCCCTTCTCCTGCTGGAGGCGGAACAGCTCATCGGCGATGTTCAGAGCAGCCACAATGGCCACCTTGGTCATGGACAGCGGTTTGCTCTTCTCATATACCTCCTGCATCTTCCGCTCAACATAGGCCGCCAGCCGTTGGGTATATTCCGGGTCGGCATCGGTCATCAGGGTGATTTCATTGCGGAGGATGGTCACGTGTGTCGGTTGCTTGGTAGACCCCTCTTTTCCTTGTGTCATACAGGTCCCCTATCCCTGAGCATGCCTGACTTTTCCTCAGTTTCTCCCTCATCAAATCAGGCAACAGCATAGCACAGCCACCCACAAAAGGCAAGAGCAGAAGCAGGGGAGCGCGCTTGACATTCCCCCGCCTCTCTGCTATCAGTATGGCAGGAAGTCTGTGAAGAGGAAGCTTCGGGCAGGGTATCTTTACCAAAAGGAGCAATGCATGGAAAAGCCAGCAATTGTGACCGGGGGTATCGGTGAGGCGGGGATGGTCGGACGCTATTTACAGCAGCTCTACCCCCAGGAGGCGATCATCTCGGCCATCGGAGAAGCCATGGACGACCATGGCACCCGTTGCTATCTTCCGACCTTTGTGCAGGAGACCATCCGGGTATACCGGGAACGACCAGATGAAGCCATCGCCTACGGAGGAATCGGGGGACAGAAGGAATTCCTCGACATCGTTACCCGGCTCCTGGTAGGGGACCAGTTCCAGGAAGGGTATATCGCCCGGGTCGGGGTGGCCGGACTCACCTCGGCCCTCTACACCAGTCTCTATACCCTTTCCCGGGGGAACGATGTGCTGGTTCCTCAACCCGCATGGCCGAGCTATACGGGCATGGTAAAGCAGATCGAGGGGCGTTATCTGGGGTTTCCCCTGTTCACCGACCAGGGACGCTTTAACCTGGAGGGAGTGGCCTCCCTGCTCCCTCAGGTCGGCCCCCGGGTGACCCTTATTCTCAATACCCCCTTTCATAACCCGACCGGGTACACCCTGGAGCGTCAGGAGTTGCAAGAGCTGCGCTCTCTCCTCTGGAAGGCGGCGGACAGCGGCAAACAGGTCACCATCATCATCGATCCCGCCTATATGGACTTTCACTGGTACACCCCCCGTTCCGTCCTCCAGGATGTGCTCCGCCCCTTTTTCCCCCTGCACGATCAGGTTACGCTGGCCGTCGGCTGGTCCCTTTCCAAAAGCCATCTCGCTTATGGGGAACGGCTAGGCGCCCTCCTCTGTATCACCAACTCTGCCCGGCGGGCAGAAGAGTTACAGCAACAACTGCTCGTGGTCACCCGCATCACCATCTCTCAGCCGGCGACCACTCCGCAGCTTGTGGTCGAGGCCCTGCATACCGACCCGGCCAAGTTAGCCCGCCTGATCCAGGAGCGGGAACAGGTCCGCCTGTTGCTTGCTCAACGAAACCAGGCCTTCGAAAAAGGGGTCCAGGAAAACGGCCTGACCGCCCTGCCAGGAGACGGGGGATTCTTCCGGACCATAGAGCTCCCTGCGGGGGTCCCGGCTCTGGAGGT
>RFHZ01000857.1 GCA_003696125.1 Nitrospinota bacterium | reverse complement strand
GGGTCGAGACAGAGCTGGTGGTGCTCTCCGATGCCAATGCCTTCTACGAACCGGATGCCCTGAAACATCTGGTCAAGTATTTTCAGGATCCTGCCGTTGGATGCGTGAGTGGGAGAGTGACCTTGCTAAATACTTTCAATGTGTTGAGCCTGTCCGAGAGGGTGTACCAGTGGTACGAAGAGCTCCTGAGGAGACTGGAGGACCGGGTCGGAGCCACGGTTGCCGTTGATGGTGCCATGTGCGCGATCCGGAAGGAGTTGTACCAGAAAGTTCCGTCCAACATCATCCTGGACGATTTTGTCCTGGCCATGAATATTATCCGGCAGGGAAAGCGCATCATTTTTGCCCCTGAAGCGCAGGGATATGAATATGCGCCTATCACGGTTAAAGAGGGATTTAAGACACGGGTGCGCGTGACCGCCGGGGCGATGCAGACTCTCAAACACCGGATCGGGCTACCCCCGCTTGGACAACCTCTTTTGCTCTTTGAATACCTTTTCCATAAGTTCCTTCGCTGGATGATGCCTCTCCTGTTGCTCGCCATATTCGCGGTGAACGTATCGTTGATCGACCAGGGAGCATATCTGGCGCTGTTATCTGCCCAGATCCTCTTTTACGGTCTGGCCCTGCTCGGATACGTGACCGGGAGCTCGGTCTCTATCCTCTCCGTTCCTTTCTACTTCTGTTTGCAGAACATCGCCATTGCCGCCGGTATCTGGCAGGGACTCAAGGACAGGCAATCGGTGATGTGGGACAAGGTAGAGCGCTTCCCTGTGGATGGAGGCATAGAGAAGGGTAATGATTAAACCGTTCTTGAAACAGGTATTCTTTTACCTGGGGATTTATGCCCTCATCCGCCGGTTCTTCCCCCGGAAAGAGCTGGCCGTCCTGCGCTATCATGCCGTCTGCCCTCCTGGGAGTGCGTATGCCAGTCCTGGGATCTGTGTCACTCCAGAGGGGTTCAGGAGGCAGATCCGCTATCTGGCCAGGCGGTATCCGGTCCTTCCCCTGGACGAAGCGGTAGAGCGGTTACGGAGGGG
>RFHZ01000089.1 GCA_003696125.1 Nitrospinota bacterium | reverse complement strand
GCGGATACCAGGTGAGGGGGACGCAGGAAGACCAGGTTTCTGGACTCGATCATCCCTGCCGCCAGCCCTGCCTCGGCGAGCAGATCCTCCAACTCGGCGAGCAGATCCGTTTCTGTCATCCCGGGCAGGGTGCGCCGTTCATAGCGAAGGGTGGCCCGGGCCGGATAGATGCTCCAGGCGCTCCCCCCCTCCACGGTACTGGCATGAACGGATCCGTGACCGAGCAGGGGATGGGGAGTCTCCACCTCCAGGCGTTGCTGGAGGCGAGAGAGGGCTACCAGTAGAGGCCCAAGAAGACAGATGGCATCGATCCCCTCTTCTGGACGGCTGCCGTGGGCCGCCCGGCCGCGGAGGGTGACTTCGAGCCAGCCAAACCCCTTGTGTCCCAGGCCGATCTCCTCTTCTGTCGGCTCCAGGACGATCGCCCCTCCGGGGGGTGTCACCCGGGGAAGCCAGTCTCGAATCAACGCCTCCATCCCGATTGACCGTTCTTCTTCATCGGCCACCAGGGTCAGATAGAGATCACCGGGAGGGGGATGCCGGATGAAGTGAGCGGCCAGGAGCATCTCCAGTGCCACACTCGCCTTCATGTCGTATGCCCCGCGTCCCAGGACCCGTTCCCCCTCTCGCCGCAGGGTAAAAGGGGATTCCATCCCCTCTACGCCTACCGTGTCCAGGTGGCTGTTCAGGAGGATAGGTTGGCCATGACCCTGTCCCGGAATGATGGCGTAGACGTTAAAACGTCCCGCCGCACACTCCACCGCTTCCGCCGTAATGCCTCGCTCACGAAGCCAGCGGGTGCAAAAGGTGGCGATCTCCTCTTCCCCTGGGCCACCGGACAGGGTGGGATTGATGGAGTTGATGGCCACGAGAGAGGAGAGGAGGGGGAGGAGATCGGTTTCGAGCTGCTGCATCACTTCTCCTTTCTTTTGCCTTACACCAGTCCTGTCTGTTGTAGGGCCTGGGTAATGCACTGCTTCTCCTCTGCGGAGAGCGCCACCGCCTGCATCCGTTCTTCCCGGGTCAGGGCGATCGCTTCACCGGTACTCCCATTCACCACTATCCCGCTGACTCCGGAAGCGATCAAAAACTCTACATTTTGGGCTATCCCCTGGCAATCCAGGGAGCCGTCACCCTGAAATCTGGTGATCATGGCCGGCATGAGTCCGGTCAGCGCTGCTTTTTCCATCGCTCGTCTCCTTTTTTCTCTTTCTCTGTCTTTTTTGGGTCCAGCGTAGAGGAACAAAGGAGAGGTGTCAAGAGGAATACGAAGGGGAAGGGAGTCAGTTGCGACTATACCCCTTCCCCAAGAAGGGTTAGAG
>RFHZ01000856.1 GCA_003696125.1 Nitrospinota bacterium | reverse complement strand
TGCTCTGCCCATTGCTCTCGTCGTAGAGTCCCGGTCCCCAGAAGAGCTGGTAAGTGGAGAGGCCGGATGCTGGTGGGGCCTCGATCTCCAGGGAGAACTCGATGCCATAGGTGTCATAACGGAAGCGGTAGGTTTTGCTGACCTGCAAACCGGACGGATGCCGGTACTGAAAGCGCACCTCCCCGGTCGGTTGCGTCGCACTGAGCTGCACCACACCGGTGGTTGTGGTGGCAAAAGGGGCGTTGTTAATCGCCTGGGTGAGTTGGGGATCAGAAAAGATGAGGTAGGGAGGAAACCCCTCCCCCTCCTTTTCCGCCAGCAGATCGATCGGTTCCCCTTCCTTGGTCAGGTACCGGGTAAGCAACACCTGCTCGATGCTCCCCCCCTGGTTGAGGAGCACCACGCGCGCCACCCCGGTATCCACGGTTACCCGCTGCAAAGCCTCCTGGGGAAGAGGAGTGACCTTTACCGCAGGGAGAGCTGTCTCCGGAGAAGAGGCCTCCTGGGGCTCCTCAACGGCTACCGGTCTCCCGGTCTCGGCCGGAGTTGAAGGGGGGGCCTGCTCCTGCTGAGCAGGGGTTTGCTCCTCCGGTGGTTTTTGGGGGGTAGGGAGCAAAAAGTACTGGTAGAGCAGAAGGACAATGATTGAGAGAGCAATGGCCACGATGGCCCGTGTTTCCATTCCATAACTCCTTTTTCATTCCTGCCTTGCATGGCTTGTGGCATCTATTCCGTTCTTTTTCCCGGATCAGTCTTTGACAGGGTCGATCCCCCCTGGATGAAAGGGATGGCACCGCAGCAGCCGCCAGAGGGTAAGCCGGAGGCCTTTCCAGAATCCATGGCGTTGGAAGGCGAGGATCGCGTACGTGGAACAACTGGGAGAAAAACGACAGGCAGGAGGAAAAAGGGGGGAGAGGAGATACTGATACGCTTTTATGCTCCAGATGAACACTTTGGTGATCATGACTTTCTGCTACACTCTCCTCAGGTGTTTTCCGCTGCGCAGCCCTCTTCTTTCCCCGCCTCTCCCTCCACCCTTTTTCCCGTTTCCCGGCAGGAGGAGCCAGAGGGGGGCAGAGAAGCCAGGGCCTGTTGTACCGCTTCGGTAAAGGCGCTTTCCAGGGTCCAGTAGTCGAGATCCAGGCACGCCTTTTTGGCCACAAAGACCAGATCGTACCCGGTGCGGGGGATCAGGGGTGAACGGCGAAAGATCTCTCGCACTTTCCGCTTGATCCGGTTCCGTACCACGGCTCCCCCCAGCTTTCGCGATACGGTCAATCCCAGTCGCGTCACCTGCTCATGGTCTCGGGGTAAGAGATAGAGAGTAAAATACCGATGGTAAACCGGCTTCCCCTGGGCATAACAGGCCAGGAAATCCCTGCGCTTCCGCAACCGCTGCTCCCTGGTAAAGCCCTCCTTTCCCTTCACCCGTTATCCCCTCCCGGTCATCCGCTTTTCCGGCGCAAAGCCGGCAGATCTCCCTACGCTGCGAGTCGCTTCCGTCCCTTTCGTCGGCGCCGTTTGAGGATCGTCCGGCCGCTACGAGAACGCATGCGGGCTCGAAAACCATGGGTGCGTTTCCGCTTGATCCGACTCGGTTGGTACGTCCGTTTCACTCACGCTCCTCCTTGCATGAAACCCCTTGTCAAAGCCTGTTTCCTTGCTTCGCGATTCTCCCAGGCCAAATGGTCAAACCTCCGCCATAATAGCTTTAGAAATCGTGACTTACCTTACCAGTTTCCTGGAGGGTTGTCAAGGGGGGATCTCCTTTGACAAAAGCAGGAGTTCGGTGTAATATACTTAAAAACAGACAGCAGTAGCCGCCTGAATACATTGGGAAAGACACCACAGGTG
>RFHZ01000855.1 GCA_003696125.1 Nitrospinota bacterium | reverse complement strand
CGGGGTATCCTGCAGGATCGCAGTAAGGAAGGCCTCCATCTCGCGGAGATAGGAGTCCTGGTACCGCTCCAGGAAGAAGTGGAGCAGGGGAGGGGTATGCATGCCGGTTGCGTTTCCCCACACGGTGCAATGGGAAGCGGGATTTTCGGCCCGCAACACCCCATCCGACCCCAGCACCTCTACCCGCTGATCATAGCCGTAAACCGCCTGCCGGCTGTTGTCGATGGTACCGATCACCCCATTGGCAAACTCCAGCGTAATGACCGCGGTGTCAATGTCTCCCACCGACCCGATCTGCGGATCGATGCGTACCCCTCCCACCGCGTACACCGACGTCACTTCACTCCCGATCAGGTAGCGGGCCATGTCAAAGTCGTGAATAGTCATATCCAGGAAAAGCCCTCCGGAAACCTGAATATAGGCCAAAGGAGGCGGAGCCGGGTCACGGCTGGTGATGCGCAGGAGATGTGGGGTCCCGATCTTACCGGCAGCAATCGCCTCCCGCAGGGCATGGAAATGGGGATCAAAGCGACGATTAAAGCCGATCTGCAGCTTGACCCCATTCTTCTCCACCGCGGCTAAAGCCTGATCGATCCGCTGCAGGTCAAAATCGATCGGCTTCTCGCAGAAGATATGCTTTCCCACCTGGGCCGCTTCTTCGATGATCCGGGCATGTGTATCGGTGGATGAGCAGATCACCACCGCATCGATATCCGGAGCAGAAAGCAGGAAGCGGTAATCATCGTATACGGTGGGAATGCGATACGCTGCTGCACAGGTTTCGGCGGCAGCACGGTTCACGTCGGCAACGGCGACCAGATGCGCCTGGGGGAGACGAAAGGCGAGATGCTCTGCGTGTAACCGCCCAATACGCCCTGCCCCGATCAGTCCAACCTGCACCTTTTCTCTCACCATTATACCCTCTCCTCTCACAATCCCAGCTTGCGTAGGTAGTCCCGATTCCGGTGAGCGCTCTCCAGGGGAGTGCCCAGACCTGGTAACACATCCTGTTCTACCACCACCCAGCCGCTGTATCCCTGGTTCCTGAGGGCCACAATGCGGTAACGATCTCCTGCGCCATCATCAGGTAAGAACCATCCCCGACCAGCACGTACACCTCCCGGTCTGGGGCAGCCATCTTTACCCCCAATCCCCCGGCGATTTCATACCCCATGCACGAGTAACCGTACTCCACATGATACCCCTTGGGATCGCGAGTACGCCACAGCTTGTGCGGGTCTCCGGGCAGGCTTCCGGCGGCACAGACCACCACATCACGCGGCTCGGAGAAGGTGTTCACGATCCCGATCACCTCTCCCTGGCTGAGCAGGGGACCGCGATGACGATGATAGATCCGTTCCACCTCGACTTCCCACTCCTGCCGGAGTTGGGCGATGCGGGCCCGGTACTCAGGGGCAACCTGGTAGCCCTGTACCGCAGCCATCAACTCCTCCAACGTTACCCGGGCATCGGCTACCAGGGGTAAAGCGTTCTGCTTGTAGGCATCAAACTCGGCCACGTTGATGTTGATAAAGCGCACGGCAGGATGCTGAAAGGCGGTCTTAGAGGCGGTGGTAAAATCGGTGTACCCCGTGCCGATTCCGATCACCAGATCGGCGTCCCGGGCCACCAGATTTGCTCCTGGGGTCCCGGTAACCCCGATCGCCCCGAGCGACTGGGGGTGGGTGTAGGGGAGAGCCCCTTTGCCGGCCTGCGTTTCGACAACCGGTATCCCTGTCTGCCCGGCAAACCGGACCAGAATCCCGGTCGCCTCACTATAGATCACTCCCCCTCCGGCGATAAGCAGAGGGGTCTTGCTCGCCCTGATCCAGGCCACCGCCTTTTGCAGCAGTACCTTATCGGCACGTGGACGTGGTATGGTCCATACCCGTTTGGCCAGGAACTCCACAGGGTAATCAAAAGCCTCTGTCTGCACATCCTGGGGCAGGGCAAGAGTCACCGCCCCGGTATCGGCTGGAGATGTCAGTACCCGCATCGCTTCAGGCAGGGCGGTAAGAAGCTGCTCTGGCCGCGAGATCCGGTCCCAATAGCGGGAAATCGGTTTAAAGCAATCGTTTACCGAAAAATCCTGCGAGTGCTCTGCCTCGAGCTGCTGCAGTACCGGAGCCACGTTCCGGCGAGCAAAGATGTCACCGGGCAGTAAGAGAACGGGAAGGCGGTTGATGGTGGCTCCGGCAGCGGCGGTAACCATATTGGTGGCTCCAGGACCGATAGAAGAGGCGCAGGCAAAGGTGCGCAGCCGGTTGTGCATGCGGGCAAAAGCCGCGGCCGTGTGGACCATGGCCTGCTCATTGCGGCTCTGGTAGTAACGGAAGACAGGGTTTTGCTGGAGCGCCTGGCCGATCCCGGCAACATTGCCGTGGCCAAAGATCCCCAGGCAGCCGGCAAAAAAGCGCTCTTCTCTACCGTCTCGCTCCACATGCTGGTTCTGTAAAAAGGCGATCAGGGCCTGTGCCATGGTGTATCGTTGTGTTCTCATTGCGGTCACCTTTAAGCAGCAATTCTTAACCCTTTTGCCCTCTGAGTCATCTCCAGGCCATGCGGGACCGGAAGAACTTTTACCGCCGAGCCCGCAGAGACCGCCGGGATACATAAGCCCAAAACGCTCTGCATCCTCGGCGGTGTAGACCTGTGGACAGCGCGAAGTTCCTGGGACAAAAAAGTGTGCAGACTGCTAGGCATACTTACTCAGCCTCTGGAGAAAAAAGGCTTGATTTTTGTCCGGGAAGTATTTATTGTTGCGAACTGTATCGGATTTCCCAAGGCCTGTCAAGGGAGGAAAGAGCCTGTTCCCGTCTCCTACGCGATGGGGAGAAGCCGGGAAGGGAGAGGAAATTTAAGAGGAGGGTTGTCCATGCAGCAGCGATTCGCTTTTGGGGTGAATATCGGGTCTGGTGGTTCTTCTGGCGAGGAGATTCTCTCGCTGGCTGAACAGGCGGAAACGCTCGGGTACGATTCTTTCTGGACTGGGGATCACATCGCCTTCCACACCCCGATCCTCGACTCCCTCACCCTGCTCGCCATGGTGGCGGCGCGGACCAGGCGCCTGATCGTCGGCACGGCTGTCTATCTCCTCCCCCTGCGCCACCCCACGGTTGCCGCCAAGATCACTGCCTCGCTCGATTACCTCTCCGGTGGACGCTTCATCTTTGGGGTAGGGGTGGGAGGAGAAAATCCGAAAGAGTTTGAGGCGTGTGGGGTTCCGGTACGCGAGCGGGGAAGGCGAACCGATGAGGGGATCGAAATCGTAAAAAAGCTCTGGACCGAATCCCATGTGACCTACCAGGGAAAGTATTTTCAATTTAGCGACGTGACCCTGGAGCCAAAGCCG
>RFHZ01000854.1 GCA_003696125.1 Nitrospinota bacterium | reverse complement strand
GACGGCGGTACCCTGTTCCTCGACGAGATCAGCGAGATCTCCCTCTCCACCCAGGCCAAGCTCCTCCGTGTCCTGGAGGAACGCGAGTTTGAGCGCGTCGGCGGTACCACCACCTTTCGTGTCGATGTCCGGCTGATCGCCGCCACCAACAGGGACCTGGAAGAGCTGGTCCGCCAGGGGAAATTCCGGGAAGACCTCTACTACCGCCTGAACGTTGTTACCCTCAAGATCCCCCCGCTGCGAGAGCGGAAACAGGATATTCCCCTCTTCGTAGACACCTTTATCCGCGAGTTTAACCAGGAGAGTGGCAAGAACATCACCGGGATCACCCGCGGGGCGATGGATCTCCTCCTGCGCTACCACTGGCCCGGCAATATCCGGGAACTGAAGAACTGTATCGAAGGGATGGTGGCCCTCTCCCCCCCCAACCGCGTCCTCGATGTGTCTGACCTCCCCGAACACCTGCTCCGCCAGGATAATGCCACGGACACCACCATCCACCTGCGGGTGGGGATGACCATGGAGGAGATCGAGAAGGTGGCCATCGAGCAGACCCTGCGCAGCGTGGGCTACGATAAGCAGAAAGCGGCGGAAATCCTGGGCATTGGTCTCCGCACCCTGTACCGCAAACAGAAGCAGTACCAAATCGCCTGAGCCCTCTGCCATTTGGGCAAATCCTCTCCCCCTATCCTCCCCCTCTCTTCCCCTTTTCTGGCCCCACAACCTCCCGCTCCTGCCCTCTCCTTTCCCCTTCTCTCGCCTGCCATTTGGGCAAAGTCCGGCCCGTCTTCGGGTAGCGGCAGAGAGGAGGGACTCCCCGTAGACCCTTTTCCAGGCGGCATCGCGCCTCCTCTTTCCCATGGCACACGAATTGCTTTTTTCCAGAGCGGGACTTCACGATGAAGCGAACTCGAGGAGTGATAATAAGGCGCCAGGAGTATTCTAGAGCAGAAGAAAGGAGGAAAAAAAGATGAAGGTAAAACCGCTCGCTGACCGGATCTTAGTCAAGCGGATCGAAGAGGAAGAGGTCAAACGGGGTGGCATCATCATCCCGGATACGGCCAAGGAAAAGCCACAACAGGGAGAGGTCCTGGCCGTAGGGCCGGGCCGGCTCACCGATGACGGCAAACGCATCCCGATGGAGGTCAAAGAAGGGGATAAGATCCTGATGAGCAAGTACGCGGGAACGGAAGTGAAACTGAACGGGGAAGAGTGTGTTATCTTGCGGGAAGATGATGTGCTAGCGATTCTCAAATAGGTCAATAGAAAGGAGTGAGAGAGCAATGCCGGCAAAACAACTCGTATTTCGCGAAGCAGCCCGACAGGAGATCCTGCAAGGCGTAGAGAAGCTGAGCAAGGCGGTCAAGGTGACCCTGGGTCCCAAAGGTCGTAACGTGGTCCTCGACAAAAAGTGGGGCTCGCCTACCATCACCAAAGACGGCGTAACGGTGGCCAAGGAGATCGAACTGGAAGACCGCTACGAAAACATGGGTGCCCAGATGGTCCGCGAAGTCGCCTCCAAGACCAGTGATGTGGCCGGAGATGGGACCACCACGGCCACCGTGCTGGCAGAGGCGATCTACCGGGAAGGACTGAAAAACGTGACCGCAGGGGCCAACCCCATGGCCATCAAACGCGGCATCGAACATGCGGTCGAGACGGTGGTGGAAGAGCTGAAAAAGCTGAGCAAGCCGGTCAAAGATAAGAAGGAGATCTCCCAGGTCGGTACCATCTCGGCCAACGGGGACCAGGTCATCGGTGATCTGATCGCGGAAGCGATGGAGAAGGTGGGTAAGGATGGCGTGATCACGGTGGAAGAGGCCAAGGGGATCGAGACCTCCCTCGAAGTGGTGGAGGGAATGCAGTTCGACCGCGGCTACCTCTCCCCGTACTTCGTCACCGACCCGGAGAAGATGGAGGCGGTGCTGGAGGATACCTATATCCTGATCCATGAGAAGAAGATCAGCGTGATGAAAGACCTCCTCCCCCTCCTGGAGAAGGTGGCACGCTCCGGGAAACCGCTGCTGGTGATCGCCGAGGATGTGGAAGGGGAAGCGCTGGCCACCCTGGTGGTGAACAAGCTACGGGGAACGCTCAAGTGCGCTGCGGTCAAGGCTCCCGGCTATGGTGATCGCCGCAAGGCCATGCTGCAAGACATCGCCATCCTGACCGGTGGGAAGATGATCTCGGAAGACCTGGGCATCAAGCTGGAGAACCTGACCCTGGAAGATCTCGGACAGGCCCGCCGTGTCACCATCGATAAGGATAACACCACCATCGTAGAGGGAGCAGGAAAACCGGAGGATATCGAAGGACGGGTCAAACAGATCCGGCTCCAGATCGAGGAGACCACCTCGGACTATGACCGGGAAAAGCTGCAGGAACGGCTGGCCAAACTGGTCGGCGGAGTGGCGGTGATCAAGGTCGGTGCCGCCACGGAGACGGAGATGAAGGAGAAGAAGGCGCGGGTAGAGGATGCGCTCAACGCCACCCGGGCCGCCGTGGAAGAAGGGATCGTTCCGGGTGGAGGCGTGGCCTACATCCGGGCCTTACCTGCCCTGGAGAAACTGGAACTCCCCGGTGACGAGCAGATCGGGGTAAACATCGTCAAGCGCGCCCTGGAAGAGCCGCTGCGACAACTGGTGGCCAACGCCGGCCTGGAAGGATCGATCGTGGTGCAGAAGGTAAAGGAAGAAGAGGGGAATTTCGGGTACAACGTGGCCACCGACACCTATGAAGACCTGGTCGCAGCCGGGGTGATCGATCCGGTGAAGGTCTCCCGCATTGCGCTGCAGAATGCGGCCAGCATCGCGGCGCTCATGCTGACCACCGAGGCGCTGATCACCGAGGTGCCGGAAGAGAAGAAGGAGAAGGCGGGCGCACCGCACAGCCACGACATGGGTGACCTCGAGTACTAAGCCGGACTGGTCGGGCAGGGGGAGAGGAAATGCTCCCCCTGCCCCTCTTTCCCCTTGCTCCTTTGCGAGCCTCAATCCTTACCTTGCTCTTCCCCCCTTCGCCGCATCATGCGCGTAATGGTATACTCCATCACCACTTCGCCTCGCTGATTCTGCACACGATGAACAAACGTTACCACCCCCCGATCCGGCTTGCGCGTCTCCCGCTTCTCTACCACCTCGATCTCCACACGAATGGTATCGTCCTTATAGACCGGTGCCGGGATGCGGAGATCCTTTAACCCCAGGAAGGCGAGACCGGTATCGTGCAGGATCCCGGTCTGCATGGTCAACCCTTCGGCCAGGGCAAAGATGAGTGTCCCTGGTGCGATCCGATCCTTGAAGAGGCTGCGGTTACGGATGTACTCGATGCTGGTAAAGAGCTCTTCGGTGATCCCTACCAGGCAGACAAAATTGACGATATCGGTCTCGGTGACGGTACGGGACAGGGTAGAGATCTTCTCCCCCACGGTAAAATCCTCAAAGAACTTCCCCTGCATCTCCCCTCCTTTCTACAGGCCCTCTGTGCCAAACCGATCACCACCTTAACGCTACCAGTACCTGCTCTTGACCATCGAGCGAGCTTCTTCCCTGACCGCTCCCCGCAGTCGCCAGGAACGGGCGCGAGCAAAACGCCCACAGGCCCGCCCTACTCCCCCGCGCAGATCCGCTCCCAGGCGCCGTAACACCAGGGAGGAGGGGAGGGGCCGGGTCACGACCTGAACGCGACCCCTCTTGATCGCCTCAATGACACCAGGTACACTCTTTTCTCCCTCCACCAGGCTATAGGTCCAGCCGATCTGCCAGAGATGGTGGATATCAGATGTCCCTACCAGGGGCAGATGGAAACGCCGTGCTATCTCCTCTGCCCGCCGGTTAAAGGGATTGAAATAGGAGAGGTAGAAATGGCAGTACTCAACGGCATCAAAGAGGTCTATGTGCCGCTCCAGCAGCGAGTGGAGGCAACTCGATCCCGGATAATAGGGATGCGGGGCAATGACCAGCGTCTCCTCGTTCTGGTGACGGCGGATATCCTCAAAGCTACGCAACCTCTGCGTAGAGAAGTCAAAATTGTAGAGCAGGATATGGCGTCCCTCGATATAGGCCTCAACTCCGGGGATGAGGAGCAGGCCCTGCTCTGCCGCGTACCGCTCCAGCGCCTCCGGATAATAAGGCTGACCGTGCAAGGTGAGGGCCAGCACATCAAACTTCTGTTCCACCACACGATCGATCAGTTGTCGAGCCGAATAGCGAATCCCGCGATCATAAGGATCCTCCATGGCATGCGCATGCAACTCCACTTTTAAAAGGGGCATCTATATCCATTTCCTCCCTGTATTCCAGCGCATAGCAGGCCGGCTACCAGGTACAGACATCCATGCCTCTCTGGGCCGACTCGATGCAATCTTTGCATTCCTGGTGTATTATTTTCACCTCTCCCAGGGTCTCTAATTCTGCCAGAAAGTCGTCAGGAAGATCAAGCCATTCTCTTCGCCGCCAGAATTTTTTATGCACACGACACACCTTGACGATGATGGGACTCTTGATCCAGACCTGTTCTGGGCTGTTCATATCGACACCTGTCTACAATGCCAGTCCCGGTTACACCCGGGATACCAGGGGTGAGACATCAATTGCGCAACGCTTCTCTCCCTGGTTCTCCCTGCAGTATCCGTGCCAGGTGCACAGGGATGGATCGGGATTCCGGGCAGAGGGAACGGCAGGATCCTCCTTGACTTTTTCCCACGAGCAGCTACACTAGGCATCGGTCTTTCTTTTCACCTTCTTCCCAGGAGAGAGTTATGCACATCCCTGCATGGATCACCGAAACAGAGATCGCCGTGATCGGTGGCGGCATCGCCGGCACCGCCACCACCTATTTCCTGGCCCAGTCCGGCCGTCACGTTGCCCTGCTCGAGCGCCATGCCCTGGCCGGTGAAGCGTCGGGAGCGAACAGCGGGGAGGTAGGGGGCATGGGAGAGAGTCGCACCTTCCACCTGAATAACCGCCTCCAGATGGGCTCCCTCCACATCTTCCAACGCTTTGCTACCGAACTCGACTGGGATATCGGGTTTCAGCAGCCGGGACGCTCGATCATCATCCAGCACGAAGCCCAGCTCGCCCCCATGAGCAGGCTGGTCACCCACTGGCAAGAGCAGGGGTACGAGGTCGAACTCCTCCTCGGCGGGGCGGCACTGCGACAGGAACCGCACCTCAACCCCAGGGTGGTGGGTCTCGTCTTCACCCCGCATCAGGGATACGCCGACCCGATCCGCACCACCCTCGGCTTTGCCCTCCGTGCCCGGGAACTGGGTGCCAAAGTCTATCCCTGCACCCCGGTCCACTCCCTCACCCCTCACCCCGACCAGGGGTACCGTCTCTCCACCAGCCGGGGAGAGCTCCATGCGCAGCAGGTGGTGCTGGCCACCGGGGCCTGGACCCCCTTCCTGGCCCGAAAGCTGGGACTGGATATCCCCATCTCCCCCATGCGGGGCATGATCTGGGTGAGCGAACCCCTTCCCCCTCTCCTCCATAGCTCGATCTCGGCTGCCGAATCTCTCCTGGCCCGCCTGGATCCGGAAACCCTCCGCGTCCACGAATCATCAGAGTACCCGACCTCGCGTAACGGCCACGAGCTGTACCGGCATCTCTACGGCCACCAGGCCCCGACCGGTAACATCCACTTCGGCGGCACCCGTGAACTGGCCGGCTATGACAAGCGGGTCACCATACGGGGCCTCCGCAGCGTCATGCGCCACGCCGCTGAAATCTTCCCCTTTCTGCGCCACGTCAACATCATCCGCGCCTGGGCCGGGCTGATGCCCTTTACCCCGGATGGACAACTGATCCTGGGACCGGTGGAGGGATACCCCAACCTCTACCTGGCCACCGGCCTGGGAGGAGGGGGATTCGGCAAAGGCCCCATGGTAGGGAAGGTCATTGCCGAACTCATCCTGCACGGAAAACCTCCCCTCCCCATCGATGAAGCGCTGCTCAGCCGCTTTTCTGCATGATTGTATATGGCGGCTACCAGACACCTGGCAGGGCGTAGCGTCGCTGCGCCCCTACTCATCCCTCGTTACTCATCCCTCATTACTCATTACTCATCCCTCGTTACTCATCCCTCATTACTCATTACTCATTACTCATTACTCATCACTCGTTACTCATTACTCGTTACTCATTACTCGTTACTCTGAAGAGATTCACCGGTTGAAGCAGGAGAGAATTTCGGGTATTTTTGTACTGAGAGCGGCTGGTGTATCTTCTACGCAGAGGGTTGTCCTTCCCAAGAGGAGAGAGGTCAGTGACTGGTAAACTCATGGAGGCGGAACAGGCTGTTGCCCTGGTCAAGAGTGGTGCCACGCTCTGCATCAGCGGGTCAGGAGGAGGGCATGCCGTCCCTGAACTCCTCATCAAGACCCTGGCAGAGCGCTTTCGCCGTACCGGAGAACCGCGGGACCTGACCCTGGTCCATGCGGTGGGGATCGGGGACTGGGATAAGCAAGGGGTAAGCCACCTGGCACAGGAAGGCTTACTCAAACGCAGCATCACCAGCAACTACGGCAACGGCCCGCTCGTCGGCCGGCTGGCCCTGGAAGAGAAGATCGAAGCTTACTCCTTCCCGCAAGGGGTCCTCTCCCAACTCTATCGCGAAATCTCCGCCCATCGACCCGGCCTCGTCACCCATGTGGGACTCGGCACCTTTGTCGATCCCCGCTACGGGGGAGGCAAGGTGAACCGGCGCACGCAGGAAGACCTGGTAGAGCTGGTCACCCTGGGAGGAAAAGAGTGGCTCTTCTACAAGGCCTTTCCCATCGATGTGGCCTTCATTCGCGGCACCACGGCCGACGAAGCAGGGAACATCACCATGGAGCAGGAGGCCTTCTTCGGCGAGGTCTTCTCCATTGCCGCCGCAGCCCATAACTCCGGTGGCATCGTCATCGCTCAGGTCAAGCAACTGGCCAAGCGGGGCACCCTGCCGGCCAAACAGGTCAAGGTACCCGGCGTGCTGGTCGATGCCATCGTGCTCGATCCGCATCAACTCCAGACCTACCTGACCTCCTACAGCCCGGGATACGCCGGAGAGATCAAACAGCCGGTGACCACCTTACCCCGCCTCCCCCTGGATGCACGCAAGATCATCGCCCGCCGTGCCAGCCTGGAGCTCTTTCCCGGTGCCATTGTCAATCTCGGATTCGGTATCGCCAACGGCATCGCCCTGGTG
>RFHZ01000853.1 GCA_003696125.1 Nitrospinota bacterium | reverse complement strand
GGTCTTTGGCCAGCCAGGCCCATCCTGAGCCGAAACGCCCGATGGCAGCGGCGGAGAACTTTTCCTTGAATTGGTCGAATCCACCAAAGGTGCTGTTGATGGCAGCAGCGAGATTGCCGACAGGCTGGCCACCGGCATTCGGACCCATGATCTGCCAGAACAGGGAATGGTTGGCATGACCACCGCCGTTGTTGCGTACCGCGGTACGGATACTCTCCGGAACGATGGCACAGTTGTTGGCCAGGAGTTCTTCGATACTCTTACTGGCCAGCTCTGGCGCTGATTCCAGCGCTTTATTCAGATTGGCCACATAGGCGGCATGGTGCTTTCCATGGTGGATCTCCATGGTCATCTTATCGATATGCGGCTCTAACGCATCGGTAGGATACGGCAGAGGAGGAAGTGTGAATGGCATAACCTCTCCTTTCCTTCTAACGTTATGGGTTCTTCCTCGTGTACTCCACCCGATTCTCTATCGGGTGCATAAGCAATCGTAGCAAACGCTATGCCTAATGATACTGGAAGGGAGGGGAGGGTGCAAGGGAAAAATCTGGACCGCGACCTAAACCCGGGACGGGTCTGCTTCCTGGGGTTGGCCGGCGTCCGGCACCTGGGCCAGCACCACCCAGTGCCAGCCCCCTGTCCCCTTGCCTCCCCAGGCTCTCTGGTCCACCTCTTCTACGGATAAGAGCCGCATTCCCCGCGTGAGCAGAAGGACCTCCTCCTGGTCTGAGTAGTGGTGCGGTGTGCTCTTCTCCTCTGCTTCCGGATCGATGAAGGTATGCGGTTCGACAGGTATCCCCTGCCCAAAGTGGCTGTGGCGGGTAGAGAGGAGGGTAAAGAGGAAGTATCCACCGGCCGTCAGCTTCTTCTGGACCGTTGCCACCACCTGTTGCATCCGGGCATATAGACCGTGGTAGATCACGTTGAACGCGATCACGGCATGGAAGAAACGATCCGGGTAAGGGATCACCCCCATATCGTGTTCGGTCAGGGTCGCTACCAGTCCTTCCTGGGCCAGGCGTTGCCGGCAATAGGTGAGGGCAACCGGGGCATGATCAGAGGCGTAGACCTCAAAGCCCTGTCGCGCCAGATAGAGGGTATGCCGGCCGGGTCCACATCCGAGATCGTAGACGCGTCGCTTCTGCTCGTGTTGCAATCGCGCGGCCAAGGCGATCACTGCCCGGTCTGGCGTGCTCCACTGTTCACGAACGGCGGCCGATTTCCAGAGTTCCTGCCAGCGTGACACCCCTGTCCTCCCCAGTAGGCGAATTTTTTTTGTCCTTATTGTGAATTTTTTCTTGACAAATGAAACAAAAAGTGGCATAGTATGTATCAGAGTTTCTCTGCACCATGCCATCGGAGCGGCTCTTTCCCCCGTTCCCCCGAGGGCCGCTCCCACCCCCCTTCCTCTTTCCACCAAAAGAATGCGTTGTCTCTCACATCAGGCCCAGGGCACGCGGATCATCCACAATCTCTATCTCCTCCTTGTACGGGACAAACCCGGCCCGCTGGTAGACGGAGAGGGCTCGGGGGTGATCCAGATTACAGGTATGGAGCCACAGGCGCCGCGGGTTATAGCTCCACGCCTTATCGATGGCCCAGTCCAGGAGGAAGCGTCCCCACCCCTGCCCGATAAATTCGGGCATGAGGCCAAAGTAGGCCAGCTCAATGTCCGGGGGCTGCCGGAGATCGAGCTCGACGTATCCGGCCGGCACCCCGGCCACGTAGAGCACGTAGACCTCGACGGCCGGATGCTGCACGATCGCGCCCAACTCCTCATCGCTTAACTTGCGTCGATCCCCCCACAACCAGGGTTCTCCCACCGTGTTATAGAGGTAGCGGTAAAAAGAGATGGTGGGCCGAACCGCCCGCATAATGGTAAAATCAGGGGAAGGAGGATCAGCCGCTTTGCGCGACGGTTTGCTGCGCATCTCGAGATAGGTGACAATGGTTTTGAGCTTGCCAGCCGGAAGGTGCTCTTCGTTCCTCGGTGTTGATTCCATCTCTCCTTTCCCCTACAATATCTCGATTCATTTCCTGGTCCTGGGGACCGGTAAAACCGTCTCTATCCCCCAGGGGTAACGAAAACCATCCGGGTACATCCAAGCAGTATACGCAGGAAAGGGAAAGTTGGCAACGGAAAAAAACAGGAGAGACATCGAGGAAGAGGAGAGAAGAGCAAAACCATGGACAACTGGGTTGCTTCATCGCTGCTGGCTCTGGTGTGCTTTGGTCTGTGGGGATTCTTCCCCAAACTCGCTACCCACTATTTGACCCCGCAAAGTGCCATCATCTACGAGATTGCAGGGGTAATGCTCGCCGGGATTCCCACCCTGTACCTGGTCGGGAGAAAGCTGGAGGAGACGATCACCCTAAAACAGGGGATCGGGATCGTCTTGGCCCTGGTGGCGCTGCTCCTCTTCACCACCTGAAGGGGTCACCACAACATCTCCCTTGATTTTTCCTCGATACCTGAGCTAAGGTAACGGGAGATAAGAGAGAAAATGGGAGGAGGGAAGGCAGATGCGTATACCCCCAAAACGATGGCCAATGTTTGTCCTGGCTTTAGCCGTTCTTTTTTCTTTCACCGGCTGTGCCGTCAACCCGGTCACCGGCCAGCAAGAGATCGTGCTGATCTCTGAACAGCAAGAGCTGGCCTACGGCCGGGAAGCCCATCCCCAGATCCTGGCCCAATTCGGTCAGGTGGAGGATGCGTCCCTGCAGCGCTATGT
>RFHZ01000852.1 GCA_003696125.1 Nitrospinota bacterium | reverse complement strand
GCATCGGTTACTGCATCCAGTTGGCCGTTGGCGATGGCTCGAATCACACGTTGTGAGGGCTCCCGCAAGGGGTGGGAAGTTCCGGCCGCATACATGGGGATGTTGGTGTCAATGAAGACCGGGCTCATGGCAGATCGGCTTTCAGGTGGGCCTCTTCAATCTCTTGCTTCATCTCTGGCCAATTGGCAACAGGCGCCTCTATCTGGAACAGGGACTCCGCCGCCTGCATACGGGCTTGCCGGTCTTGCATGAGCCATAACTCGATGGCTTCTCGTACGAGTTGAGCTACCGGCATCCCACGTATCCGCGCCTCCTGGCGCAGTAATTGCAAGGTTCTTGGGGGGAGCCGCACTTCAAGTCGTGCAGTTAATGTACCCATGTTTACCTCCGTATACCGGTTCCGGATATATTTCCCGTATAATCCTACCCCGGGTTCCTTAATCTGTCAAGAACTCAGTGCCTGTCTCAAGTTACCGGTATCCCCTCCTCCCGCTTATTTACTTTCCTCTGGACCTGTGCTATATTGAGGGAACTGAGGTTGACTTTTAAGGATTTTTAGATGTCGGGAAGCTAAAGCTGTCCCCAGGTTTCTACCGGCCGGGACGTCGAGAAGGAAAGGATTCTATGCTCGTGCAACCTCCTTACTGTGCCAACCCGTTTGCCTATACCCGACGTAAAACCCGTGTCGTCTATGTGGGCGATGTGGCGATAGGAGGGGATAACCCGATCCGGGTGCAGTCGATGACAACCGCCGATACCTGCGACACCAGGGCGGTGGTGGAGGAGATCACCCGTCTGGTCGAAGTCGGATGCGAAATCGTGCGCCTGACCGTCCCCTCTCTCCGCGATGCGGAGAATCTCAAGAACATCAAGGAGGCACTCAAAAAGCGGGGGATCAGGGTCCCCCTGGTGGCGGATATCCATTTTACCCCCAACGCGGCCTTAAAGGCGGTCGAGTACGTGGAGAAGGTGCGGGTCAATCCGGGAAACTACGCGGATCGAAAGCACTTTACCGTGCAGGAGTACAGCGATGAGGAGTACAGGCGGGAGTTGGAGCGGATCGAAGAGCGCTTCAAACCGCTGGTGCTAAAAGCCAGGCAGTACGGTGTGGCCATGCGCATCGGTACCAACCACGGGTCGCTCTCAGATCGTATCATGAACCGGTACGGGGACACACCAGAAGGGATGGTCGAGTCGGCCCTGGAGTTTGTCCGCATCTGCGAACGCTACGACTATCACGATATCATCCTCTCCATGAAGGCTTCCAATCCCCAGGTCACCATCCAGGCCTATCGGCTCCTGGCCGCCCGCATGCAGGAACTGGGCATGGATTACCCCTTCCATCTCGGGGTGACCGAGGCGGGGGATGGCGAGGATGGACGGATCAAGTCGGCCATCGGCATCGGTGCCCTCCTGGAAGACGGGATCGGGGATACGATCCGTGTTTCCCTCACCGAAGCCCCAGAGGCTGAGGTGCCGGTCGCCTTTGCCCTGGTCAAGAAGTATAATGAGCGCATCGCGCAGCAGCGAGCCGGGAAACAGGATGCCCTGCCCGTGCTCCTCACCAGGCGGCCGGAAGGGAGGATCGAGATCGAAGAGCCCCGCAACTTCTACGCGTACCAGCGCCGGGAAACACGGGTGGTACACGTCGGTACCGTGTCTATAGGGGGCAAGGAGCTGGTGCGTGTCGAACTGGCCACCCAAACCCCGCTCAAAGATGTCGAGGGCACCCTGGCTGAGATCCGGCAGCTCGTTGACCCGTTGCGACCAGAGGCGCCCCAGAGTGAAATCGTGCAACTGCGCCTTACCGACGAGACCGAGCTGGAAGCGCTGCGCACCGTTACCTCCAGCCTGCGGCAACAGGGGATCTCCTCTCCCCTTTCCCTCGAGGTCTGCTCCCATCCTGAGCTGGCCCTCCAGGCCCTGCCCCTGGTGCAAAAGCTCAACCTCACCCCCACCCCCCAGAAGGAAAGGGAGGCGTGGCAGGAGGAGGTTTCCTGCCTTATCCGCGCTGCCCGCCAGGCCCATCTCCCCCTGCAGTGGAACCTGGGTCTCGCTACCATTCCCCGGCACCTGGTCCGGAGATATGGGGAAACCTTAGAGGGGATAGCGATGACCGCGGCCGAGCTGATCGCCCTCTGCCGGGCAGAGTCTTATGACGATATCCTCTTTGCCCTCGATGTACCAGAAGTGGTTGCCGCCAATCGCCTCCTGGTAGCCGAGATGCATCGACGAGGTGCCCGCTACCCGCTCCTGCTGAAGACCTCTCCCCTTTCAGCCGAAGAGGCACTGCTGCAGAGTGCGGTAGAGCTCGGTTCCCTCCTCTGCGACGGGATCGGTGATGCCATCCAGATCCGGGCTCCCCTTCCCCCGGCCGACCTGATTCGTCTCAGCTTCAACATCCTGCAGGGGACCCGTCTTCGCCTCTCCAAGACCGAGTTCATCTCCTGTCCCTCCTGCGGACGCACCCTCTTCGACCTGCAGACAACCACGGAGCGGATCAAGGCCAAGACCGGGCACCTGAAGGGGGTGAAGATCGCCATCATGGGATGTATCGTCAATGGATTGGGGGAGATGGCCGATGCCGATTTCGGCTATGTGGGAGCCGGACCGGGGAAGATCAACCTCTTTGTAGGCAAGGAATGTGTGGAACGCCATATTCCGACCCATCTGGCCGACGAGAAGCTGATCGAGCTGATCAAGGCGCATGGGAAGTGGAGGGAGCCGGAGACAGGCCAGGAATAGTTGATTTTTTCCCGCCTGCATATTACACTAATAGGCAGGTTGTTAGCATAAATGGCAGAAATATCGAGCAGAGGTTACCAAAAGGAGAGCGATACCATGGCACCTTCTTCCAGGAATGCGCCGGAACAAACGCTCTCAGAAGAGTTGCAGATCTTTATCGTGCGTTGGATGCGGAATACGGTGAATGCGCAGTTTGACCTCTTTGCCCTCTGTCTCGCTCCTTCGTTGGTACACATCAACCCGCAGGTTTTAGAAGAAAAACCTGCTGCCCCTACCCTGTTTCATCCAGAGACCCTCTGGCTCCCCCAGACGAGCCATAAGGGAATCCTGCTCCCCGGGGAGACGAGAAGAATCCCTGTCTCTAAACGGGAAGGCGACTAGGCGAAGTTTGCTATTGTACCGAGTCTAAGGAAGGCGGTGAGGTGTTTTTTCCCCAGAGAGGATAAATGGCCATGGCACGATCGAAGCAACAGCAAAGACAGGCAGCGGCTGCCCGGAGAAGGCAACAGAAGAAGCTGTTTGCGGCAGGAGGGATCATCGGAGTCTTGATTCTGGGCCTTCTCTTCGTGCGCTACTGGCCGTCTGCAGAGACCGGCTCCATAGAGGGGCACTATACAAAAGGCCCGGAGAATGCGCCGATCGTGATGAAAGAGTTTAGCGATTACCGGTGACCACACTGCCGGGCGGTCCAGTCTGTCATTGACCGCGTGTTGCAGGCGTATCCGGATAAGGTCAGGCTCGTGGTGTACCATTTTCCCCTCAATCCGGTCTCTTTTAAGGCAGCAGAAGCCTCGCTCTGTGCCGGCGCCCAGGGAAAATTCTGGGAGTTTCATGCCCTCCTCTTTGAGCGCCAGCCTTCCTGGTCGTTGCGGGAGAACTATCTGGACTATTTCCGCTCCTACGCGCAGACCCTCGGTCTGGACGTACAGCAGTTCGATCGCTGTCTCTCCTCCGGAGAGATGCGGAAGGCGGTTGAGCGAGACCGCAAGGCCGGGGAAGCGCTTCGCGTCAACGCCACTCCTACCATATTTCTAAACAATGTCCGCGTTGTGGGGGCACGACCATTTCCTTTCTTTGACCAGACCATCAAGGAGTTGCTGCAGCAGTGAAAGCAGAAGAGCAGGATGTGCGACGACGGAAATGGGAACGCACGGTGGTTCCCATTTTTCGTGTGCTCGTGGGTGCGCTCTTCCTCCTGGCCGGCCTGCTCAAACTCCTGGCTCCCCCGGAGGAATTTGCCGCGGTGATCCGGACGTACCAGGTGATTCCAGAAGTGCTGATCGATCCGGCTGCCCTTGTCCTCCCCTGGCTGGAGTTCCTCTCCGGAGCCCTGCTGCTCCTGGGGCTGTTCACCCGTCTTATGGCCGGTATCGCCGGAATGCAGCTCCTCGCCTTCCTGGGGGTCATGAGCCTCGTCCTGGTCCAGGGCATCCCGCTCGAAGATTGCGGCTGCTTTGGTAGCCTCGGCTTCTCTGAAACCCCGCTGCAGGTCTTCCTCAGGGACCTTATCCTGTTGGGAATGGTGGTGGTCATCCTCCGCCATCCTGCCCACAGGTGGAGTCTTGACCACTGGTTTGCCGGGGATGATCCTCCCCTCTAGTCCCTTGCCTGCCTGGTCATTTCTTGAGTTCATCCCAGAGATATCCTCTGCGACCTCAGCGTTCTCTGCGGTACAATGGGACACGGCATCCGCATCGCATGTACCGTGAAAGTCGTTCACCTGTTGAGAAGACCAGGCTCTCAAATTTGCTTGACAAAAGGGGGAAAAGTCCCTAAAGTAACATATCTTAAAAACAGCCAGTTGGACCCATCAGGAAG
>RFHZ01000088.1 GCA_003696125.1 Nitrospinota bacterium | reverse complement strand
CCCTTACTGCTGCCCTCGATACGACTTGAAATCGAACATATCCTTCTGCACCCAGATGCGACCACCCCACCCCTCGCGACCGGTTCCCCGGGCCCACTCGGGGAGACTCGTCTCTCGCTCCCGCACCAGATCCACTCCCTCCAGGAAATCATACGCCACCGCCCCCTGCGCCTGCCGCGGCGGCTCGATCCCCAGCAAATGGCAGATGGTGGGCACCACCTGGGTCATGTGCACATAGCCCAGGCGTTCCACCGGCCGCTCATACCCCTGCTTTACTCCCGGGCCCATCATCAAAAAGCAGCCCAGATTGGAGGCCACCGCTGTCCGCGCGGTCGGCAGCTGGGGACCGTGGTGCGCTCCACACCACTCCGGCTGCCCGATGGTCCCTCCCCCTTTGATCCCTCCCCATTCCCCGAAATACCCGTGCATATACCCGAAATCGTTGACAAAGACGACATCCCCGCACTGATCCCCCCAAAAGCCTAACAGGTAAGCATCGCGCTTGGGGAGGGCCAGCGCAATCGGGGTGCGACCGGTCTCTGCATCCACCCAGGTGCGCAGGGTGAAGAGCAGCTCCTCCTGGATCCGCTGATACTCTTCCGGGGTTTTGGCATTGATGAAGATCTCCAGGCCCCGTCCCGGCTTCATATAGGCTTTGGTCTTTGCCCAATCGATGTTGTCCATGGATACCTCATCCCGCTCCAGCCCCCGGGGATCTTTGACCGCCAGAAACCCCTTCTCGTAGAGAAACTTGCGATAGTTTATCGCCCGCACATCGGGGACCGCCCCATGGTCGGAGAGGGCGATGACCACCGTTTCGGCATCGGTCGCTTCCAGCAGGGTGCCGATGGCCTGATCGGCAATGATGTAGCTCTGCCGGTAGCAGTCCAGGTGTTCGGCCGCCTTGGCCGGATCATAGCCCGGGCTGACCGGATCGACACCGCTCAGGTGGTGGTGATTGATATAGTCGAAGAGGTGGATATGGGTATAGAAGAGGGAACAGCCTTTTTCCTGGAGCATGTACTTGCCGGCCTGTGCGATCCACTGGCAGTGATACGCCATCTCCTCCAGGCAGGTCTGCATATCGGTCATCCCCAGGAAGTGACTGGTATCCGAGGCATGCTCCAGGTAGGGACCAAAGCGCGCGATCAGCTCTGGAGCCAGCTCTGGCGGTTCGGTAAACCCGTCCGTCCTCATGACTTGGGAACGGTAGAGCCGCATCCGCCGGGCATCGGGAGAGAGTTCGATCAGCTTGAAGCGGACCGTGCCGGTCACCGCCGTCCCCTCGACCTGGAAGGTCTGGAACGACCAGGGACTCCACTCCCCGACACGCAGGGTGGCCAGGGCGGTCTGCCCATCTCTGGCCGTGCAGATCATGACCTGATCGTAGCCCTGCCCCTGGGAATCGAGGAAAAGGGTGGGGAAGAGGCGATCCTCACCGGGCCGTTTGGTGCGGATACAGAGGGTGGTTTCCAGCGGGGGCTGCCGGCTGGCCGGGAGGTGCTGCCAGCCTTGCGCCGGGACCAGTTGCACCTGGTCGGTATTGGGAATATCGGGTAAGGTGGTATAGGCAAACGACGGGGT
>RFHZ01000851.1 GCA_003696125.1 Nitrospinota bacterium | reverse complement strand
GCCTGGCCCTGGCCCTCACGCGACTCCCCACCCGGATCGTGGTCCTGGAAGTTGATGAGCGCATCGGGGCATTTCTCTGCCGGTGCCGTCAGCAATACGATCTCCCCATCGAGTATATCCCTTACAACGTGACCGATCCCTTGCCCCCTGAACTCCGGGAACAGAGTGACCTCTTTTCGACCGAGCCCCTGGAAACCCTCTCCGGATTCCTGACCTTTTTTGCCCGTGGTGCGGCCACCCTCCGCGCCGGAGGCGTGGGATACGTCGGCTTGACCACCCTGGAGTGCTCCCTGAAGAAATGGAAGCGCATCCAGGAAGCCATTCTCCGCATGGGGTTTGTGATTACCGAGATCCAGCGCCGTTTCTCTGACTACCCGATGGAGTACCCGGAGGATAGGGTCTATGTAGAGCAGGTGATCAAATCGGTCCGCTTCCCGATCAAGCCGGAAGGGAAGGTATGGTATTTCTCCCATCTGTTTCGGGTGGAAGCGATTGAGGAGATCACCCCTGTCATCCCTCCCCAGGCCAGTACCCGTATCGATCTCTTTGATCCGGGTGATGACCTGACGTATCCAGAGGGGCAGGTAACGGAGACCTGATGGTCGCCGCGTAGCGAAAAATATTTGACTTGTTTCCTGCGCTCTTTTATGATGAAAAAAGAACAGGGATAGTATATACCGAAAAGACAGACGGTACTCTTCTGCCAGGCTTCAGGCTTTTTACCCCTGGCACATTTCTCCTCTCCTGCCGAGAAAGGCTGGGGGCTCAATGCCGGTGAGCGTGTACCATCTCCCTTCCCTCTTGCTATACAGGCTGAGCCAGCTTAGCGCCCGGTGGACAGGCTCTCGATAGGTATAACCAGGCTGTGAACCCAGACTGCACACTCGACCTTACAGGAAAAGTCCTACACCGTTCTTCTCTACTGAATCTTGAAGGCATAAGATGGGAGAAAAACCGGGAGTAGATCATCTGCTCTAAGAAAGGATGGAAAGACCGATGTTGCAACATCATGAGCTTTCCCAATGGGAAAAGACCCGTCGAGGCTTCTATTTCATCATTCGTGATACCCTGGAGAGAGCGTTGATCGAATACACGCTGGTGGAATCCTATGCGAACTTCATGCGAGAGGCGCAGGCCTATCCCTATGTGGAGAGGAGAGAGTTGAAGCCGGGTGCCGTCACCCGAAAGCAGGAGTATGCTTCCCAAAATCCCTGCCTCGTCCTGTTTTATGAGGGGACACTCGACACGAGCATGAAGAAGTACTTCCGGTTTCGGGAACGGAATCGGGTTTCCCTGAAAAACCTGAAGGAGTACCTGGTGGATATCGAGTTGCCCGAGGACCTCGAGACGAGCATGAAATACGTCGAGAACGCGGACTTTACCAAATTCTTCCACTCCTTGCTCCCCCTAGACTATGCCCTCCTCATCCAGCACGATCCACTGGCCAAGAAGCGCATACGCTATCTGGTCTCTCACTTCCATGTCAAGATCGACGGGCTCCTGGACCAGATGGTAGAGAACATGGCGAAACGGCTCCGCTACATCAACCGCGATCTCTACGAAAAAGGGGAGGACTATGCCGAGGCATTGGAGCGAAAATTCTTTGAGTACTACAGCTTCCATCATAGCGCAGGAGGACGCCGCAGCGCCGCTATCGTGGCCGCTGAGCTCTTCCACACCCTCGAGTTTTGCGGAACCGTCTATGTGGGTAGTGCAGAAGCGCGGAGTTTAACCCGTATCTCTCCAGAGGAGGGGATTGCCAAGTTTGTCCTCCTCGAGCTCTCCGAAGAGGAAATCGAGGGCATTATCAGAAAGACGGGTAGTAGCAGAGAGGAATTCTGCCGAGACTTTCTCATCGCCCAGACCCGGCGGGGAGGGGTGGTCATCTTTCAGGTCAGGTACCAGCATACCGAGCATGCCCTTCCCCCCAAGGATGGGACCTTTCACGAGACCTTGAACATTAAGGAACGCTGGATCACCGTCTCTTCTCAATCCCTCATCCCGGTCCCCCACGTGATCGATAGGCGTCCCATTGCCTATCCGACCATTTACAGAGACCTCCCTTTGAGTGACATGTAAGTCCCTCTCCTGTCCGGGCCCCTTCTGGTACCTGATCCGCCTCTGGCTCTCTAGAGGTGTCCCCGGCGTGCCGCCTCGGAAGCCAGACGAGCCGCTTCGGCCTTCCGTTGTTCCGCGCTCTTCTTCATCCAGGCTTCCCAGGACTTGCCAAAGGCAGGGTCCGCACCGGTAAAGGCGATACCGACGATATCCCGATAGGGGATCACCACTTCTTCATCCCGGTCCGGAGGGAGCAGTTGGATATACGGCTCGCTACTCTCAGGGTTGCGGTTAAAAAGGTACCCTTCGATCTTGCTTCCATCCCTCGTTTCGATGGTGACATCTCCCCGGTAATCAAAGGCCAGGTCAATGACCTCCATGAGCTGGGAAGGGGTGTGCGGATAGAAAACCTTCCCCTCCAGTCTCTGCTGTTCCTCCTGCCTCTCCTTATCCTGCTGGGTCATAGTCCTGCCCTCTTCTCCCGTCGGGGATCGCTTGGCTAAAAGAGCCCCCTGTACAACCCTCCGTCGATCTGGATGGCGGTACCGGTGATATAGCTGGCTCGCTCCGAGGCGAGAAACACGACCAGGTTGGCAAACTCTTCCGGCTGTCCGACCCGTCCCATGGGTACGGCCCGGGCATTTTCCTGGATGGCGGCTTCAGGGGTAATCCCCTTTTCTGCGGCCTGTCTTTGGGCCACCTCATACATCCGCTCGGTCAGAATATAGCCCGGACACACGCTGTTGACCAGGATATTCTCCCGGGCCAGCTCGTGGGAGAGGGTCTTGGCCAGACCGAGCACACCGGAGCGGATCACATTAGAGATGACCAGGGTTTCGATCGGTTGCTTGGCGGTAATAGAAGTGATATTGATGATGCGCCCCCACTGCTGGCGGCGCATGATGGGGATCACCTCCTGGCAGAGGCGAATGGTACTGAAGAGGTTGAGGGCCAACCCCTGCTCCCAATCGGCCTCGGAGAGGGTAAAGAAGGTCCCGGCCGGGGGGCCTCCGGCGTTATTGACCAGGATATCGATACGTCCAAAACGCTCCAGAGTCGCCTGGACGAGTCGCTTGATCTCTTCCGAACGACTCACATCGGCCACCACCGGAAAGACTTCTGCCCCGGTATCTGCCCTGATCTCTGCTGCTGCTCGCTGTAAGGCCTCTTCCCCCCGGGCACAGATCGTCACCCTGGCCCCTTCTCGTGCCAGCCCCAGGGCGACTGCCTTCCCCAGTCCCTTACTGGAAGCAGCAACCAGCGCCACCTTCCCTGCAATCCCGAGATCCATTCTCTCCTCCTCCTGCAAGCTCAACTCGTTTCCGGTGGAAAGTACTGCAAGGCGAGCACAACGGTCAGGAGCTGTTTCATCCCCAGGGGGAGGGAGTCTTCATAGATAAATTCCTCCAAACGATGCCCGTTCTCCCCCCGGTAGGTCCCGATGGTCACGGCCGGGATCTGCTGCGCTATCGGCACATTGGCATCGGTGCTGGAGGGCTTGATATCCGATGGAATCCCTAGCTCCTGATGAATCGTTCGCACCAACCGTACCATGCCGGCGTTGCTCTGGTTGGAGGCGGCCGGTCGATCCCCGACCAGCTCCCGGGTGACGGTCACCCGGAACTCCTTTTCCACCGCATCGCAGATCTGCAGGACCCTCTCCTCTAACCGAGCCAGGGCCTCAGGACTCACAGAGCGCATGTCGAGCAGACCTCCTGCCTCTTCGGCAATGGAGTTCACGGATGTTCCCCCCCAGATCTTCCCCACATTGTACGTGGTACGCGGTTCCGCAGGGACAGAAAGCCTGGCGATACGGGAGATGATCTCTCCCAGCGCATGGATGGCGCTGGAAGCTCCAAAATCGCCCCAGCTATGGCCTCCCTCGGCCTCTACCTCTATCCGGTAGCGACGACTCCCCACCCCGGCGTTGACGATGTTCCCGAGCTTGCCGTCAACCACCAGCACACGATCCACCTTCCCGGCCCAGGTCGTCATCAGTCTCTTGATACCACGCAGATCACCCAGTCCCTCTTCCCCTACATTGGCCGCAAAGATCAACCGGCCAGGGAAGGGAACCGCATTCTCTCGCAACAGGCGGGCCAGAAAGAGCAGGGCACCGAGATTGGTGCTGTTGTCTCCTATCCCCGGGGCATGCAGTTTCCCCCCTTTCCGGGTAACCGTGGTATCGGTACCGGCGGGGAACACGGTATCGAGGTGGGCGTTTAACAGGAGAGTCGGCCCCGCTCGATTCCCTTCCAGTATCCCGGTGACATTATCGATCTCATCGATCTCCACCTGCTGGAGGCCCAACGCCCGCATCCGTTCCGCGACAAAGGCGGCACGTCTGCCCTCCTCAAAGGTCGGTGCCGGGATCTCACAGATCTGGATGATCTCTCGGATCAAGTCCTCCTGCTGCCTCTCAATGTAAGCAAAGAGAGGTTCTAAGGGCACAATGGCATTGAGTTCGGCCTGCATCCTTTCTCCTCTTTGTTAAGAACCTCCTGCCTTTTTCAGGCAGGACCACACCACACATCCCCCGTGCAGGGAGGAGACAACGCTCCCCTTCTCTCCTCTCGCCTTCCCCCTCCGGCAGAGCAGGACGAGAGAGCCAGGGTCAGACTACTCAGGAGAAGAGGTGAGGCGGGAAATCTCCTCGCGCAGATCAGCTACCTCCATACCGATAGCCCGGATTTTTGAACGCATCTCCATCACAATCTTCCACATATTCTCCAGGTGACGAATAGACTGCTCAATTTCATCAAGCGTTTGAGAAGGGTCGGTGAGGGAAGATCCCTCTGACGGCGGAACCGTTGGGTCCTCTCTCGAGCCGAAGTCGAACGATGAGAAACGCATCATAGATTCTATCTTCCCTCCTCTCCCTGATGGATGGAGTATTCCGGTTTATTCTTTTAATATAGCGGGAGAAGGTAGCCAGCTCAAGGGGAAAATTACGCCTGCGGTTCCCTTTCCACCTGCTCCAATCGTCTCTCCAGGCTTTCCAGTCTTCTCTCTAGCCGCTGTAATTCCTCTTTGGTTACCAGAGGGAGGTCCTGCAGGAAGTGACGAATCCGGTCTTCGATCAGGGTCTGCAACTTCTGCTGGTTCTCGGAAAGGGCCTGCAAAAACTCCTGCAACAGCTCTTCCCCTTCTTTCTCCCCCAATTTGCCCTGGACAATCATCTCATCTAAGGTCTGGCGGAGTTTTTCTTCGGTGATGGCCGCGGCACCCAAGCCGAGGTATACCATCTTTTTAAGTAAATCAAGCATCTCCTTTCTCCTCCAACAGGTTGGGACAAAATGTGTTTTTACTGCCGTCCATAGTCATCCGCAAACCGCTCAATATCATCCTCCCCAAAATAGTCTCCTCGCTGCACCTCGATAAAGACCAGGGGTTCAGAGCCCGGGTTCTTCACCCGATGGATGGCCCCCCGCGGGATGTCGATCGATTCCCCTGCCTGCAGAGGGATCTGTTCCTTATCCCTGGTCACCAGGGCTTTTCCTTGGATCACATGCCAGTGTTCGGCGCGGTGACGATGACGCTGCAGGCTGAGGCGTTGCCCGGGGTGGACGACGATCCGCTTCACCTTGTGATCGGGCTTATCGGATAACACCTCATAGTATCCCCAGGGACGGTGATCCTCACGACGGTTCTGCTCCAAAACGGTCCGATAGACCTGCAGGTAGCGCTCCACCATCTGCTGGAGGGGAAAACGGGTGGCCACATGCTCCCGGCACTGCTTCCGGGCAAGGGCCTTGGTCTTGGAG
>RFHZ01000850.1 GCA_003696125.1 Nitrospinota bacterium | reverse complement strand
CCCCGGGAGCAGGCAACTCATCTCTCTTCTGTGCAGAGGAGGAGAAGCGTTGTCACGAGTAAACCCTCCTTCTCCTGCGGAAGAGCAGGCGTGGCAGGGCATCGTATCTGCGCACCTGACCCGCTACCCCTTGCTGCAGGTGCAAGACCTGTACAAGCTCGCCTATCAGGCGGCATTGGGGAGTGAACACCTCGGGAAGGATCGCGGGCAGATAACCTGCTATTTGCGGGAGGAACTGGCCCGGATCCCTGCCTCTTTGACCCAACCCCTGTACGAGGAGATTGCACCCCAGGGGGTGCTGGTACGGGTAAACCTGTGTCCCTTTAAGGCGTTAGGCGGAGATCCTGCCGCCCTAGGTGATGCTCTTCTCGACTCGATGACAGCCTTTCAAGGGTCGAAAACCACCCTGGAGCGATACTGGCAATGGCTCGAGGCTATGGCGGAAGCTGGCCTGCTCCCTTTTCCCCTCAGCGCACTACAGCACTGGATAGAGAGGATGCGCCGGGAAGGATACCCGCCGGTTCATCATTCTCCCCTCTACCGCACCCATTACCGGCCGGCCTACCGGGTCATTCACCGGGGATGCCTCTGGAGGCTCTCCCTGCCGGAGAGACGGAGAATACCGTAGAGAGAAGGCGTTGTGTCCTCAGCGTCCTCTACGGTATAAGGGTTTCTGAGAAGACCTGCTTTCAGAGGAGAACAAGGAGGAGGATCAGGGGAACGATGGAGACGATGCCGGCTATTACGCTGATGTTACGGAGCGTAAGGCGAGTCGATTCCTTCAAGAGCGAAGGGTTGGGATCGAGAGGCGCATCTTCTACCCGCCGGCCATCGATGAACAGGACAATCTCTACCGGCTTGTCCGGATAATCGTAGATCCAGGCATAGACCTTTTCCCGGGTATGCAGGGTACGGAACAGGCGGACATAGGTGGGGGCTCCCCGGCTTTCGTAGACGGCTTTTTCGTCTTCTGAAAAGCGGGAAGGGTCGATCTCTTCCACCTTCCAGCGATTCTCCAGGGTAGGGGTTGCTTTGCGTAGATAGGCGGGTTTGCTCGCACAACCTGCCATGATCAGGAGGAGAAGGCAGGCCCACCCGATCTTCCAGTGCCGGGACCAAACCCGGTTCCTTCTTCCCGTCTTCAGAATCTCCATCACTCGCCTCTACCGTTTAGCTTCCTGAGGATACCTTTTCTATACGCACGGCGCAGAACTTGAACTCTGGGATCTTGCCCCAGGGATCGAGGGCATCGATGGTCAGCAGGTTGGCCGCTGCCTCCCGGAAGTGGAAGGGAATAAAGATGCTGCCTGGGGCTACGGCGGTACTGGCT
>RFHZ01000849.1 GCA_003696125.1 Nitrospinota bacterium | reverse complement strand
TCTCCCCCCTGCTGCAGGAGGTCATCGGTGGGGTCCGCCTGGAACTCGCCTCCCTCTTAGGGAGGCGTACCGCCGAGCTACACCTGGCGTTGGCCTCGTCTGGGGACGATCCGGGCTTTGCCCCGGAACCGTTCACCATGCTCTATCAACGCTCGGTCTTTCAGTCGATGCAAAGCCAGGCCCGCAAAACTCTCCAACTGCTTCGCCAGAATCTCTCCTCCCTCCCTGAGTCTCTCCGCGAGGAGGCGCAAGCGGTTCTCCAGCAGGAGAAGGAGATTCTGGAGCACTTTAGTGCCATACGGAAGCAGAAGATCTCCTCCTTGAAGATCCGTATCCATGGGGATTATCATCTGGGACAGGTTTTGTATACCGGCAATGACTTCATCATCATCGACTTTGAAGGGGAACCGGCCCGGGCGTTAAGTGAACGCCGGTTGAAGCGCTCCCCGTTTCGAGATGTTGCCGGGATGATCCGCTCCTTTCACTATGCCGCGCACACAGCACTCCTTCACCATGCCTCTCTCCGGCCAGAAGATCTTCCCGAACTCGAACCCTGGGCAGAATTGTGGTACTGGTACATCAGCGGTGCTTTTCTCCGGGCCTATCTCGATACGGCGAGCAATGCTCCCTTCATCCCCCAGGAGCCACACGAACTCGCCATCCTGCTGAAAGCGTTCCTGCTGGACAAGGCTGTATACGAAATCGGCTACGAGCTCAACAACCGCCCCACCTGGGTCGGAATCCCTTTGCAAGGGATCAAAGCGCTGTTGAAGGAGGATGCAGTGTGCGACATGACATGAACCGTCCGGCTGAAATCCGCCATACCGTGAGCCTCCTGAACGACCAGGATATCACCCTCTTTCAGGAGGGGAAGCACTTCCGGCTCTACGAAAAGCTCGGCTCCCATATCCTCGACCTGGAGGGCGAAGAGGGGACCTATTTCGCCGTCTGGGCTCCCAATGCCGCCCAGGTCTCGGTCATCGGAGACTTTAACCGCTGGGATCCGACCACCCATCTGCTCAAGGCCCGGGAAGATGGCTCCGGCATCTGGGAAGGGTTTATCCCTGGGATCGGGAAAGGCACCCTTTACAAATACCACCTCGTCTCCCGCTATCATGGCTACCAGGTGGATAAAGGGGATCCCTTTGCCTTCTGCTGGGAATCGCCTCCCCAGACCGCCTCCCTGGTCTGGGATCTGGACTATACCTGGGGGGATGCCGACTGGATGCAGAGGAGAGAGCAGGCCAATGCGCTTGCCGCTCCCTTTGCCATCTATGAAGTGCATCTCGGCTCCTGGCGCCGGGTACCGGAGGAGGGGAATCGTCCCCTCACCTACCGGGAAATGGCCCCCTATCTCGCCGCCTATGTGCAGGAGATGGGGTTCACCCATGTGGAGTTCCTCCCCATCATGGAGCATCCCTTCTACGGCTCCTGGGGGTACCAGACGGTAGGGTACTTTGCTCCTACCAGCCGGTATGGCACACCACAGGACTTCATGTACCTGATCGATTACCTCCATCAGCAGGGGATCGGTGTCATCCTCGATTGGGTCCCTTCCCATTTCCCCAGCGATGAACACGGGCTGGTCTATTT
>RFHZ01000848.1 GCA_003696125.1 Nitrospinota bacterium | reverse complement strand
TCACGGAACTCGGTGTAGAGCTCGGCGGCCAGGGTCTCGTTGGGAGAAATGACCAGGGTCGGTTTCTGCACCTGGGCGATCACGTTAGCCATGGTGAAGGTGTTGTGCACAAAGAGACCACCGTATCCTGCCAGGAAG
Organism: Nitrospinota bacterium; assembly: GCA_003696125.1. Lineage (GTDB taxonomy): Bacteria > Tectomicrobia > Entotheonellia > J063 > J063 > J063. The sequence continues at coordinate 3,526 of RFHZ01000848.1, read as the reverse complement.
GTTTCATTTTCCGGAACACTCAGGTCGTAAACCCATTGACACCGGCTGGGCTCCTGGACAATGGAGGCCACCGGTGACCAGCGTACCGAGCAGAGCTGCTTGAGGGAGAGGAGGATGTCGAAACAGTCAGAGGGCTCCTGCCCTCCTGTTACCGCTGCCTCGCATGCTGCAACCAGCTTCTCAAATAGCCTCCGGGAAGGACGTCGGTCCTCAGACTCCATGAGTGAGATAAGCACACGACTACATCCGATCCGGTCAGCCAGCTCTTTTTGCGACCAGCCGAGCTTTGTCCGCAACTCCCGGATCTTTTCTCCAGATACCGGAATCACGTCGACATTCGTGTCTCCCTTGCCCTTGAGGAAACGCTCCAACTGGTTCCTGCTTTTCTTTCCCACGAATGCGTGTGCAAGCTCAAGCTTGAGATCATCTTCTGCGGCCGGCAGTTCTAACGGCAAGGGAAGGTAGTCTCCAATCTGTAGCTCTTGTGTTTCAAGGAGTTTCAACTGTCCATCACGGAGAACCCAAAGATTGTGGTCTCCTGTTACCCGAACCGAACGACCACAGGCTGTCTTTACGGTCCAGAGTGTCGCAGGGGCCAGATGTCTATGTACAGCCTGCACCGGCCGGATCTCAGCTTCTAAAGTTTTAGGATTCAGGCTGAGAGTATAGTAGGAATCCATCTCATACAGGAGAAGCGTTTCCGTACCCCCCTGGTGCATCAGCGTGGACTGGCCCTCCATAAGCTGATCGACGAATAGACCGATGGGGATCAACGTAGGAATAAGCCTCTCTTCAACCTGGCGATAAATCCAGATAGGCTCCTCAGGAGGCAGGCTCTTGCCGCTTCCTGTGACTCCCAGCAGCACCTGGTGCTTGATCCCCTCGCGCACCCCCTGCACCAGTTCGGCGATGGCTTTGGGTTGGTCTCCCCGTGGTTGATAGTCGGATACGAGCTGAAAGCGTTCCATGCGATTCCCTATCGAGTAGTGTTGAGTAACGAGTAATGAGTGATAAGTAACGAGTAATGAGAACTGAGTAGGGGCGCAGCGGCGCTGCGCCCCTACCAGGCAGCCGGAGCCTTTGTGCCTGTATACCTAATCCTCTGTGCCTCTGTGCCTAGTTCGTTCAACGTTCAACCGTGCCTGTGTGCCTCTGTGCCTGGTTTTTCGTGCCTTTGTGCCTTTATACCCCTGTCCTGACCGGTAAGATCCCGCGTTGCTCCAGGAGGGAGACCACGGCGGCAATGGTATGGGGTGAGGAGCCTTCGGCCCGGTTGTTGACATAGATAAAGGCTCGTTTTCCTTCGGCCCGTGCCCGTTCCACCACCGTGACCAGATCGGCCCGCAGTTCAGGTGAAGGTTCCTTGATACGGTCATAAGGCGCAAAGGCCTGCACCGCCTCCTCATAGCGGCGTCCGGGAAGCAGGAGGGCACGCACAACGAGAAAATCCCCGGTGATCGAATCCGGATGGCACAGTTGCTCACCGATGCGGGGCATACGGGTCCAACTGTTGAAGAGATGGGCGACTCGATGACGCCGTAGACAGGCAAAATAGTCGGGATGGAGGAAGGAGCGGTTTCGCACCTCTACCGCATAGGGATAACCTTGTGGGATCGCAGCCAGGAAGCGGTCCAGCCGTTCCACAAACTCTGCCCCTCGCCTGATCACCCCGGGGAAGAAGGTCCCAAACTCGAAGATGATCGGTCCCAGCTTCTCGCGCAGCACCTCCACCCTGGCGAGGAACTGGGTCTTAAACGCTTCAGGATCGAGAAAGAGGGGATTTTCCTGCCCACCCAGTTTCCCATAGCGCTTATGGGTCGGCCACCGCTTGACCGTGATCTGTTCGGTGACCTTGAGGGCCATGGTGAAGGAAGCAGGGGTGGTTTCATAATAGCGCTGCAACACCCGGGGATCGGGCCAGGTATAAAAGGTGAAATCGATACCGACCGTGGGGAAGATGGTGGCGTACTCTTCCAGGCAACGGGCCTCAAAGTCTCTTTTGTTCTTATAATCCCGGCAATAGACGATCCCCTTCCACCCCTCGTATTTCCAGGAGGAGGTACCGAAGAAGATCCCTTGCTGCTGCAAGGCTGGCAGGTGCTGAAGCTCTGGCAATCGTTTCACTAGGCTCTATGTTCCTTTGCCGGTCCTAGGTACTCAAAGCACAGCCATAAAAAAAAGCGGGAGACGGGACTCGAACCCGCGGCCCTCAGCTTGGAAGGCTGATGCTCTGCCAACTGAGCTACTCCCGCTTACCTTCCATTTTCCCTACCCGGGTATAATATTATACTCCCATACCTCGGGAAAAAGTCAAGAGGGTTGTGCTGTTCTCCGCTCTCCTTCCCGTTCATACGTCGCCTCTACGGTGATGGAGATCCCTCCCCGCACGTTAAAAGCACCAACCACCTGGCAGTAGATCGGATCCAGCGCCTTCACCAGGTCATCCAGGATCTGGTTGGTGACATGCTCATGGAAGGTCCCTTCGTTGCGATACGACCAGAGGTAGAGCTTGAGCGATTTCGACTCCAGGATCCGCCGGTCCGGGATGTAGCGGATGGTTATGGTGGCAAAGTCTGGTTGGCCGGTCAGGGGACAGACACAGGTAAATTCCGGACAGACCAGGGTAACCGTGTACCGGCGACCAGGATGCTTGTTGGGAAACGTCTCCAGCTTCCGTACCGGTTGCCGCACCTCGCGTCCTAAAAAAGTCAACTCCTCGTCAAGCCTCTCCGGACTCTGTTTTTCCTCCATCTTACCCGTTCTCCCCTTCCCCGCGAAACTGTATGGCGTAGAGCCGGGCGTACAGGCCTCCTCGAGACAGGAGTTCCTCGTGCCGGCCCATCTCAACGATCTCTCCCTGGTGGAAGACCACGATGCGGTCGGCATTGACAATGGTAGAGAGTCGATGGGCAATCACTATGGCGGTACGCCCCTTGAGCAGATTCCCCATGGCCTTTTGCAGCATGAACTCCGATTCAGAATCGAGTTCCGAGGTGGCTTCATCCAGGATGAGAATCGGTGCATCTTTGAGCAGGGCGCGGGCAATGGCGATACGCTGTCGCTGTCCGCCGGAGAGTTTCACTCCCCGCTCCCCGATCATCGACTGGTAGCCCTGCGGCATCTCCATGATGAAATCGTGGGCAAAGGCGAGCTTGGCGGCAGCGACCACCTCCTCTGGTGTCGCATCGGCTCGGCCATAGGCGATGTTATTGGCAATGGTATCGTTGAAGAGGATCACCTCCTGGGTCACGATACCGATCAGGGCGCGCAGGGATTGCCGGGTTACATCCCGGATATCATACCCATCGATCAGGATCCGTCCCTCGCTCACATCGTGAAAGCGGGGAATCAGATCGACAAAGGTCGATTTTCCCGCCCCACTCATCCCCACCAGGGCCACCACCTCCCCCTTACGAATGGTGAGATCGATATGCCTCAGCACCGGCTCCGGTTCCGGATTATAGCGGAAAGAGACATCCTCAAAGCGGAGCGAATCATGGAATCCTTTTAAGGAGAAGGCCCCGGG
>RFHZ01000847.1 GCA_003696125.1 Nitrospinota bacterium | reverse complement strand
TGATCGGCCCAAACGGAGCGGGGAAGACCACCTTTTTCCACCTGTTGACCGGTACGCTCACCCCGACCAGCGGGCGGATTCGCTTTCTCGGGGAGGAGATTACCGGGCTTCCCCGCCATCAGATCGTGGCTCGTGGGATCGCCCGCTCTTATCAGAAGGTCAACCTCTTCAAGCGTCTCTCCGTGTTCGATAACATCCTCACGGCAGCACTTGCCCGCTATGGCGGGCGACGCTTTTCCCTGTTCGGGAAACCGGCAGGACTGGCTGCCGTGCATCAACAGGTGGAACGAATCCTGGAAGAGGTGGGGTTGACAGATGTGGCTTCCCTGCAGGCGCAGGAACTCTCCTACGGGGATCAGCGACTCCTCGAGATCGCCATTGCCCTGGCCAATCAGCCCCGTCTCCTCTTGCTCGATGAGCCGACTAGCGGGCTGGGACCGACCGAGATCACCCAGATCACGAGCTTTGTCCATCGTCTGGCCCAAAACTATACCATCCTGCTGATCGAACACAACATGGAGCTGGTGATGGACCTTGCCGATGTCATTTCGGTGATGAACTTTGGAGAGATCATCGCCGAAGGCACCCCGGAAGAGATTCGCCACGATGCCCGGGCCCGGCAGGCCTACCTGGGTGGAGACCTCGATGATGCCTGATCTGGGTACAGTTAAAGGCACAAAGAGGTACAGAGGATTTACACTCAGCCCTCAGTCCTCATTACTCATCACTCATCACTTATTACTCGTTACTCGTTACTCATTACTCGTTACTGAAAAGAGGGAGCGATGGACGAACCGATCCTGAGTGTCGATGATATCCATACCTATTACGGCATGAGCTATGTCCTGAAAGGGGTCTCGTTGCAGGTCGGTCATGGACAGACCGTGGCCCTGCTGGGGCGCAACGGGGCAGGGAAAACGACCACCCTCCGCAGCATCATCGGGCTGGTCGTGCCCCGTAAAGGGCATGTGTACTATCAGGGAGAGGAGATCACCGGGATCAAACCACACCTGATCGCCCGCCGTGGTATCACCTATGTCCCGGAGACGCGGGATATCTTCTCTTACCTCAGTGTCCGCGAAAACCTGGAGATCGCCTATCGCCCTACCTCCCGCTGGTCCATCACCGACGTCTTTCACCTCTTTCCCGCCCTGGAGCCTCTGCAGGACCGGGCCGGACGCTTTCTCAGTGGCGGAGAACAGCAGATGCTCGCCATTGCCCGTGCCCTGCTGACCGGAGCCAACCTGATCCTCCTGGATGAGCCCTCCCAGGGACTCGCCCCCCTGATCGTGCGAGAGGTACTGCGGATTCTGCGAGACCTGAAGAGAGAAGGGATCAGTATCCTCCTGGTGGAGCAGAAACTCGATCTGGCGACCAGGCTGGCCGATTCCCTCTATATCATCGATCAGGGACACATCGTGTTTGAAGGCACTCCCCAGAGTTTAAGCGAAAACGAGGAGATTCTGCATACCCACCTCGGGGTCGGAGGACGCAGGTAGTTCCTCTGGTTACCGGGGACGTAGATTTCTACCCACGGGGCCTGTGAGATACCTCGAAGCCTTATGAAAGTAAGGAGGATAGTGTGAGTATCGAACAACAGGTGTTAGAAAAGCTAAAATTGCTTCCTTTGGAAAAACAGCAAGAGGTTCTCGATTTCGTCGAGTTCCTTCAGCAAAAGGTCGTTAGAAAACACCCTCGCCAGAGCCTGAAAGGATTATGGGCTGACTTAGGTGTGCATATTACCGAAGAGGATATTGCTGAAGTACGATGCGAGATGTGGGGAAACCTTCCCCGAGAGGACATTTAATGGGGGCAGTAGTGACAGATACACATGCTGCTATCTGGTATCTGCTTGAACCGGAAAGGTTGTCCCCTCAAGCTGTTGCTGCTCTTGACGGCGCAACAGGAGCGGGAGATCCAGTTTATATGGCCTCGATTTCCTTAGTGGAAGTGATATACCTTGTGGAAAAGGGAAGATTACCTCAGGTAGCGCTTGTACGACTTTACAGGACCCTTACCCAACCTGACTCCGCTCTGGTAATAGTGCCTCTCGATTTGGCTGTAGCTCAGATGATACAACATATTCCGCGAACTGTGGTACCTGATATGCCAGACCGTATTATTGCGGCAACGGCACTCTACCTTAATCTCCCACTGATCTCACGTGACCGGAAAATCCAAGTAGCAGAGATTACCACCTATTTGGTAAAGCAGCTTAAAGAGCCTGGCAGGGGCAGAAGGTCCTAAAAAAGAAGGAGGAGTTATGAGCGTACACACATTGGCCGGGAAGCCGGCTCCCCGGGAACTGCTGATCAATGTTCCTCGCCTGATCTCTGCCTACTACACCTATAAACCGGACCCCCAGAATCCTGCGCATCTGGTTACGTTCGGCACCTCTGGACATCGCGGCTCTGCCTGGAAAAACACCTTCAACGAGGAGCATATCCTGGCCATCTGCCAGGCGATCTGCGAGCTAAGGGCTACGCGAGGGATTAGCGGTCCCCTCTTCATCGGGATGGATACCCATGCCCTGTCCGAAGCAGCCTTTGCCACGGCGATCGAGGTCTTTGCTGCCAATGGGATCGACATCATGATCCAGGCGGGTGGGGGGTACACCCCCACGCCGGTCATCTCACACGCCATCCTGACCTACAACCGGGGACGAAAATCCGGGCTTGCCGATGGCGTGGTCATCACCCCCTCCCACAATCCCCCGGAGGATGGTGGTTTCAAATACAACCCGCCTACCGGTGGGCCGGCTGATACCGAGACGACTACCCTGATCCAGGAACGGGCCAATACACTGCTACAACAGGGATTGCAGGCGGTCAAACGCCTGCCGCTGCAGAAGGCCCTCCAGGCCGAGACCACGCATGAATATGAC
>RFHZ01000846.1 GCA_003696125.1 Nitrospinota bacterium | reverse complement strand
TCATAGGTCACCACGTTTCCCCCCTCGGCCGGGACAACCCGGAAGTTCTCCATGCCGAAGAGGGAGGCAAAGGCCTGGTCGTCGAAGAAGGTTTGGGCGATGTCCCCCTGGGGATACATTTTACCGATTTCCACCGCCTTTTGAATCGCTTCCACCTGGTGGAGGGGGATGACCCGCTGCTGGCCTCGACCCTTAGAGGTGCGCTCTTTAAAGACTACCGCATACTTGGTTCCCATGCCTGCACTGACCGAAGAGGGTTCGGTTTTGAACTCGATGGCAAAGGCGTCCAGATCCAGGGGGATACTCGGCTCGACTTCTACCTCCTTGATCTGGTCGATATACTGCTGGTCAAGGCTGTGGATGAGGAAATCCTCGACCACCGGCAGTTCCCCCTCCAGGCGGATGATATCAGGGGTGCGGTAAGGACTCTGGGGAATGAGGCCGAGGGCAACGCCTTTGATCAGGCAGTAATCCTCCAGGGGGCCATTCTTTAATAACCCCCATTGAAAGGCCGGAGAGGCCAGCAACTCGCGCAGGAGATCCCGGTACGATTTCTCCCCATAGATGGGGACATCCCATCCCCCTACGCTGATCTTATTGATCTTCTTCAAGCTGGTTACCGTATTCCAATCGATCTCCCACCCGTATTGCTCCAGAAATTCGAGGGTGGTGATGGCCAGATTGATCCAGGCCTGCCGATAGCTGGAGACTAACGTGCCTGCCTCCTTCAGGCGATGGTACTCTCGCCAGGCCTGCTCTATCACCACATCCTCTTGCTGCTCGATGAGCCGGAGGAGGTCGTACTCGACATCGGAGAGAAGGTCTAAGGCGAGCCGCACCGTCTTATCGAGTCGATACACCGTCAGGATCTCTTTGCGGAATTTGGTCCGGCTGGTACGCACATTGGGGACACGCGATCGCGTAATCTGATCGTACACGATCCGCTCCACAATAAACCCCCGCTCCACCACCCCCAGTCCCTGATAATTCCGTCCCTCTTCGTTTCCGCTGCTGCTCTTGCTGATATGGACATTGTTCGGTACGGCAAATATCTCACGGTGACAGAGTTGAGAGAGAACCTCTGAGGCGCGGTAGCAGTCGACTTCGATGAGGCGAAGGATGTCGTTGAGCTTCTGGCTCAGCTTGCGGATAGGAACATCGCGGAGGCTATAGAGGAGGGGAAAACTCGAGATCTCATAGTCGTCCCGGTCGAAGTGTACCGATCCCCCGAGCTGGTACATCTTCTCAAACCGTTTTCCCCCTCGGAGATACTCCTTGGGGTGAATCTTGGCTCCATCCCAGGTGCGAAAATCACACTCAATGTCTAGACCGGCGACAAGGGAAGCTCGTGGATTCATAGAGCCTATACCTTCTTCTAGCAGAGAGCATTCTCAGCTATACTCATCTAGGCTGATGCACTATATCACACCTCTGCAGGAAATTGCAAGGGTTTTTCTGATTTACAACCCCTTTCCTCTTCGCTACAATAAGAAAAGTGCGCCCCCGGGCGGCAGAGAAGGAAGAGTTGTCCAGAGAGGAGGAGGTGAACTTGTTGCCCAAAGTCGGCCTGGTGAGTCTCGGTTGCCAAAAGAACAGAGTGGATAGTGAGGTGATGCTCGGCCTGTTGCAGCAAGCCGGATGCCAGATTACCACCGATGCGGCCGAGGCCGAAGTGATCATCGTGCATAGCTGTGCCTTCATCGAGGCGGCTAAAGAGGAGTCGATCGACACCATTCTGGAGATGGGGGAGCTGAAGAAGCAGGGGAACTGTCGAAAGCTCATCGTTTCCGGGTGCCTCTCGGAGCGGTACCGTGAGGAGTTGAGTCGGGAAATCCCAGAAATCGACGTATTGATTGGGACCGGTGACCTGCAGCGTATCGTCGATATCTGCCAGAGCCTGGTCCTCGAGCACCACCATGATCCCTTCTACCGACGGCAGGAGAAGCGGGAGAAGACCCGGCCCCAGATGTGGTTTCAGCAGAAGGGCTTTCTCTACGATGCCGATACCCCTCGCCTCCGTACCACCCCGTCCCATACCGCGTACGTCAAGATTGCCGAGGGGTGCGATTACCGCTGCACCTTCTGCATCATTCCCCACCTGCGGGGAAGGCAGCAGAGCCGGACCCGGGAATCGATTGTGCAAGAGGTCAGAGCGCTGGCAGCCCAGGGGGTAAAAGAGGTAAACCTCATCGCGCAGACGATCAATACCTATGGTCGGGATCGTTATGGCAGGCCGCAACTCGTCTCTCTCCTCGAAGACCTGGCTTCTATCCAAGGAATCTGCTGGATTCGACTCCTCTACAACTACCCGACAGACGTTACCCCTGAGCTGATCACCTTGATGGCCCAGGAACCCAAGATCTGCCCCTATTTTGATCTTCCCCTCCAGCACTGTAATGATACCCTCCTGAAGGCCATGAACCGGAAGGGGAGACGCAAGGATATCGAGCGGTTGCTCCATACCATTCGGGAAACGCTTCCAGAGGCGATCATCCGTACCACCTTTATCGTCGGCTTCCCGGGAGAAAGGGAGCGGGACTTCCAGGAGCTTCTCCGTTTTGTCGAGACCGTACAGTTTGATCGGGTAGGGGTATTCACCTATTCCCGGGAAGAGGGGACTCCGGCCGCGTTGATGAAGTCCCAGGTCCCCCAGGCGGTCAAGGAGCGTCGCCGCCACCGGCTCATGGAGGTCCAGCGGGCGATTTCTCGCCGCAAGAATGAAGCCCTGGTCGGTACCATCCAGGAGGTGTTGATCGATGGTCCCTCTCCCGATCTGGAGTACGTGATGGAGGGGAGGACACGAGGGCAGGCTCCAGAAATCGATGGTGTGGTCTACATCGAGGGAGAACAGCCCTCACCCGGTCAACTGGTCCCGGTCAGGATCACCCGTGCCCTCGATTACGATCTGATCGGCGAGGTGGTCCCTCAGCGAGGAGCCTCCCAGATCACCGTATCGGGATAGAAGTCTTTCCAGCCAAACCAGAAGGCATAGGTCAGGGGAAGCGGGATCAGGCTCTTCCCCTGTAGAGGCCCCTGTTGCGCTGTGCCGGTCAACCCGGACCAGAGGCTACCTGTTTCAGCATCGCGTAAGAGAATGACTTCTCCCTTGCCCTCGCCGGCCAGGGAAAAGGTGAGCACCTTTCCGGCCAGGGTTCGCCGGAAAACCATTCCCGTGGCGCTCTCTCTGCTGAAGACGACGAGGAGCGGTGTGCCCTGAAAGGAGTCATTGATCACCGGATGAGTGTTCAGCAGGGAGAAGGGATAGGCTTTGGCTTTCCCGGCGATGCGGACCCCGATGATATACTCCTTGGGATTGAGCCGCTGGTCTCTGCGCAGAGGGGGGATGACCCCGGTACGGCTGGAGTAGTAGTAGCCTTCGTAGGGGTCCCGGCTGTAATCACGCAGATAGGGACTCCTGGATTTGGCGATCACCAGTGTCTCCGGGTGGAGCGCTCTCCAGAGTTTCCAGGTCGTCTGCATGGCCGGTAAGACGCGTAGCCTGGTGCCTCGTTTGGCTCCGGTTATGGCCTCACCGGTCAGATGGCTCCACAGGCTTCCGGTTTGATGATCGTACATGATGAGCGAGTTGGCATAGAGTTTTCCCGACACGCCAAAGGTGAGCGTCTCCCCTCCGTATTCCCGGGCATACACGATCCCCGTGTAGCAGAGGGGTCACCAGGTCACGGCGATCGCCTTGCCTCCCACCACATCGTTGACGATTTCATGCCAGCTAAGGAAGGTGATCGGGTAGGCGTGGCTTTCCCCTGCCCAGCTCACCCCGATGACCGCTTCATCCTCCTCCATCTCCGCTTCCGCCTCCTGGGCAGAGACGAGGAGAGGGGCCGGGTCCAGAATGGCTGGAATGGCGTCTTGGGGGAGGAGGGTAACGATCTGTTGCGGATCGATCGACGTTGCTGTGGAGATGGCATACCATCCCCCCAGGAGGAGAAGGAGGACAGTAGGGCATAGCCTTGCTCGCATAGCACACTCCTTTGCTGAAGCTGAGGGCTGATCTGTTCGGTTTCCCTGTACAACACGAGCCCTCGAGGATACATTCCCCCCTTCTGCACTAGGCGAGCACCAGGTGCTTCGGGTACCTGGTCAGGTTTTGACAGCCGTCCCGGGTGACCACCACCAGATCTTCGATGCGGACCCCTCCTGCACCGAGGTAATAGAGTCCTGGTTCTACCGTCACCACCTCCCCTGCCTGCAGGAGATGATCGGTACGGCTGATGCGGGGGGGTTCGTGAATCTCCAGGCCGACCCCATGACCGGTGCCGTGGATGAATCCCTGCTGTGTTCCTTCGATGTTCCCGCTCTGAAACCCGTATTGGACAAAGAGATCGGATACGGCTTGATGGATGTCACGGCCGTTGATCCCCTCTTTGATCCGCTCCAAAGCCAGGGTCTGGGCGGCCAGGACCGCCTCGTACATCCGCTCTACCCGGGGAGAGGGGGTTCCCCGGACAAAGGTACGGGTGATATCCGCATAGTAGCCGGTCACATTCGACTGGGGGAAGATATCGATGACAACAGGGGCATCGGCCGGCAGCGGACCGCTCCCCTCGTTATGCGGAAAGCAGGCGTCGTCTCCCCCGGCAACGATGGTATGGCGGGCCGTGCAGTCGTGCTCGAGGAGGGTAATGTGGATCTGTTTCTTCACCATCTCTGCCGTCAGGGGCTCTCCATGAAGATACAAGGTCCCCTCGTGGATTTCGGCCGTGCGCAACAGGGTTTCAGCCTCCTGCATGGCTGCCTCAGCCGCCCGCTGTACCTCGGCGATCTGCGCCACCTCCTCCGCACTCTTCCGGAGTCGCTCCTCGTAGAAGGGATCCTGTTTCCAGTCGACATGATAGCCACGTTCCCGCAGGAAATCGGCCGCTTCGATACGGAAGTCGGCTGGCACGAGGATCTTCTGGATATGCTGCTCCTGGAGGACAGCATCGAGAACCTGGAGCAGGGAGGGTCTTTCTCCCTGTTCCTGTTCCAGTTGCTTCTCGTAGGCGGAGAGGGAGAGGATGATATCCACCCGGGCCTGGGCTTTGGCCCTTTCGATTTCCAGATCGCTGACCACAATCAGCTTCTGTCCACGTACCTGCAAGAAGATAAACGGATCAGGGGCAGAGAATTTGGTGGCATAGTAAAGGTTGGCATCCCTTTCGCTGGCCGCAATGATCAGATGCGCATCATAGTCCATAAAGTCTCTCCCTCTTGGTTGGCCGTCTCGCGGTTCGATGACTACTCTCGTTTATGGCTTCCTCTTCCTATAACAGGGGAAGCAACAGAAAGCAAGGAAAATCGATCAGTTCTGCTCAGAATCCCTTCCGCCTTCGGTACAGGAGAGGATATGGGAGAAGAGACTCACCACCATCTGATCACTCAGCGGTCCTGGGTTGGAGCGGGTGAGACGGGAGAGGATCTCCGGTCCCCGATCCGGTATCGCTGTAGACCCCTCTTGCCGTTCTTTGATCGCGTGTACCTTGCGGCTGAGTGTACACCGCTGCTGGAGCAAGACCATAATCTGGGTATCGATCCTTTCCAGCGCCTGTAAGAGCTCTTCCAACCGGTGTGTCATACCCCTTCCTCCATAAAAAAAGCCGTGGGAGTCTTCACTACCCACGGCATGGTTTGAGAAGAGAGCAGCCGTGGGCCGGTAAGGCATCCACGGCTGCCCGGGTTGACTGGGTTCTTCAGGCGTCAAGCAGTGGAGGCCTTACCGGAGAGCCGTCCACCACCAACGCCAGACAGGTATGCTCAGGACACTACACGGCATGCTTCTGTTCCTCTTTTTGTAGGGGGGATTTGATGATTTTTCCTCCCTGCATGACAAAAGAGACGGCCTGGAGAGCGGTAATCTCCTGCAGAGGGTCCGCATCCACGGCGATGATATCGGCCCATTTCCCGGGTTCGAGGGTGCCCACCCGATCCGCCAGCCCCAGAACGCGGGCCGCATTTTGCGTGCCCGCCACGATGGTCTCCATGGGGGAAAGGCCGGCCAGCACCATCAGCTCAAACTCCCGGGCATTCTTCCCATGGGGAAGCCAGGAGACACCGGTGCAATCGGTTCCCAGGGCAATAGGGATACCCATGGCATGGCAGCGACGCAACGAGACGAGCTGCTGCTGGAAGATCTCCTGGAAGCCTGGCAGGACCTTTGCCGCTTCATATCCGAGCCAGAGGGTGGGGATCAGGGTAACCCCTTTCTGCAGCATCAACTCTCGGGTCGTATCGTCGATCCCGTACCCGTGCTCGATATAGTCCACCCCACCGGCCAGCGCCGTCCGTACCCCCTGGTCTCCCATGCAATGGCAGGTGACCGGCAGGCCGAGGCGATGCGCTTCATCGGTGATGGCCTGCACCTCTTCCAGGGTAAAGACGGGGCGTTTCCCCCAGGCATGCGTTGTGCCCGAAGAGGTGCAGATCTTGATCAGGTCAGATCCTTCCCGATAGCAGGCCTGGACGGCACGGCGACACGCGGTGGGACCGTAGGCCAGGCGGACCCATTGTTGATCCGGGGGGAGTCCATCGATGTACCAGCGGCTTGCCGCCTGTGTAATGGCGAGACCGGCAGCCACGATGCGTGGTCCCGGGATCAGGCCTTCCCGGATGGCATCCCGCAGAGCTATTTCGGCCCGTCCCCCCAGACAGCGCACCGTGGTAAATCCGGCCTGGAGCAAGGTTCTCGCTTCGGCAACGGCCCGGATCCCCTGCGTGGCGTCTGGGACGGCGCTGTAAGCGAGGGCATCCTGCCCATTGCGTCCCCGCAGGTGGAGATGGGCATCGATCAGGCCGGGGAGGAGGGTTCTCTCCCCCAGATCTACGACAGTGCCCGGGGGAAGAGGGGTATCCGCTCCTCCTACCGCTTCGATACGTCCCTGCTGCACCACGACTGTTCCGGGTCGATAAGGGGGCTTTCCTGTACCATCGATCACTTGAGCTGCCTGCAGGATCATGCGCATAGAGTCGACCTCACTTATCCTGTTTTGACCGCCGTATAGAAGGTGTTGTTGCCACGTCGTACCAGGAAGAGGACCGTATCCCCCTTCTTGATCTGATCCAGCATCCTCTTGTAATCTTCCATCGTCTTTATCGGGTGCTGGTTGATCTCCAGGATCACATCTCCCCGTCGCAGATTGGCCTCATCGGCCGGGCTGCCCGGTTCGACATCCGTGATCACCACCCCGTTGTCATCGGAAAGCCCCAAACTCTTGGCGATATCCGGAGTCAGTTCCTGGGTGGTGAGCCCCAGCGATTCTTCTGTGGTCTCCCGCGAGGCGATGCGCTCCTCTTCCATCTCGGCGATGGTGGCGTACAGGGTCTTCTCCTTTCCCCGCCGGAGGACTTTGATAGGAACGCGTTTCCCAGGAGGGGTATTGGCCACGATACGAGGCAGGTCGTTCATCTCTTTGATCGGTTTGTGATCGAATTCGATGATGATGTCTCCCCGTTGCAGACCCGCCTTCTCGGCCGGGGTGCCCTCAATGACGTCGGCAACCAGCGCGCCCCGCTCGCTCTCCAGGCCGAACGATTTGGCCAGCTCTGGGGTGATACGCTGAATCTGTACCCCGAGCCAGCCGCGGGTTACCTTCCCCTTCTCACGCAGTTGCGGGAGGATCTGTTTGGCCATGTTGATGGGGATGGCGAAACCGATCCCCTGGCCGGTGGCGATGATGGCGGTGTTGATGCCGACCACCTCTCCCCGGGTGTTGAAGAGCGGTCCCCCACTGTTTCCCGGATTGATGGAGGCATCGGTCTGGATGAAGTCGTCGTACGGACCGGCACCGATGACCCGTCCCTTGGCGCTGACGATCCCTGCCGTCACCGTATGGCTCAGGCCAAACGGATTCCCGATGGCGATGACCCAGTCCCCGATCTTCAGTTTATCCGAATCGCCCAGGGGAACGACCGGGAGACTGTTCTTGGCATTGATCTTGATCAGGGCCAGATCGGTCTTGGGATCGCGTCCCACCACCTCTGCATCATATTCCTCCTCGTTGCTCAGGATCACCTTGATCTCCGAGGCGTTTTCGACCACATGGTTGTTGGTCACGATGTACCCGTCAGGACTGATGATAAACCCTGAGCCGAGGCTCTGTCGCTTGAACTCCCGCTCGGGAATATCGCCAAAGAAACGCCGGAAGAACTCTTCAAATGGGTCCTGGGGAGAGGGACGGCGTTCACCAAAAGGGCTGGGGAAGTGGAAGAAGCGACCGCGTTCTTTGACCACCTGGGTGGTGCTGATATTGACCACGGCCGGCTGCAGCTTCTCCACCAGCACGCTAAACGACGGGGGCATGGGAGCGAGGATCTCTTCCCCCGGCTTCTCAGACCAGAACTTTTTCCCCTGGGCCTGACTCGATGAGCCCAGGAATGCGATCCCTCCCAGGATCAGGAAAAGGACTGGGAGAATGATCAGCCAGTGTTTCCTTACATACCAAAACATACGCCTCCTCCTTACACATTCCGAAATACAAGTAATTGGTATCGGGTTGATCCCGCTAGAGAAGTACAATGTGCACAGCCGATCTTTGTCCCTATGGTAGTAGAGACACCGCTACCACATGGATCTGCTAGAGATGCAGCAGACGCCGAAACTCTTCCTCGGTGAGGGTAGGGACACCCAGTTCCCGGGCTCGTGCCAGCTTTGATCCGGGTTCGCTTCCCACCACCAGATAGTCGGTTTTGCGG
>RFHZ01000845.1 GCA_003696125.1 Nitrospinota bacterium | reverse complement strand
GGCCTGACCGCCCTGCCAGGAGACGGGGGATTCTTCCGGACCATAGAGCTCCCTGCGGGGGTCCCGGCTCTGGAGGTGGTCAAAAGGTTGTTCGAGAAGAAGGTGGCCATGGTGGCAGCCAGTGAACGACACCTGCGCATCGCCATCTGCTCGGTGCCGGAGGCGAAGATGCTCCCGTTGACCGCCAAGGTAGCAGAGGTCATCGAAGGATTCGCTCCTCGCCTCACCACCCCTGCCTGAAAGGGAGGACCGGGGAGAACCTCAACCCCGGTCGCCTCTCCTTACGCCAGGGAAAAAGGGAACGAGCCCTTCGGGGATTTGAGCAGGCAGATGAAGAAGACATCGCCTTCAACTCCCTGGGGAATTAACACAGCGCTGCAACGATCAGCTTCCCCCTTCCTCCCTAAGCCGTGAGCGAATCCGAGGGGAGGTGGAGCTCGGTGGGGAGGGCAAAGCGGACATCTTCGGTGGTCACGATCAACTCCTCTACCTGTGTTGCCCCCAGGTTGCGACAGTATTCCACCACCTCCTGCACCAGGAACTCGGGAGTCGAAGCCCCCGCCGTGATCCCTATGGTCTGGATGTCCTCAAACCACTTCGGGTTGAGTTCCCTGACATGGCCGACCAGGATGGCCCTGGTCCCTGCCATCTCGGCAACCTCGCGGAGTCGATTGGAGTTCGAGCTGTTTTTGGCCCCCAGCACAAGGATCAGATCCGCCTTTTGCGCCAGCGCCTTCACCGCCATCTGCCGGTTTTGGGTGGCATAGCAGATGTCGTCTTTGGAGGGGAGGATCATGGCAGGGAACCTCGCCTTCAAGGCCTGGACGATCGCCTTGGTGTCGTCAACACTCAGGGTGGTTTGCGTCAGGCAGACCACCTTGTTCGGGTCCGGGACTTCAACCCGGGCCACCTCTTCGATCTTCCCGATGACCTGGATATGCTCTGGTGCTTCTCCCATGGTCCCGATCACCTCATCGTGATCGAGATGGCCGATCAGGATGATGCTGTAGTTCTCCTGCACAAATCGCCTGACCTCAAAGTGCACCTTGGTGACGAGCGGGCAGGTCGCATCAATGACCCGCAGTTGCTTTTCCTCTGCCTGTTTCCAGACCTGAGGAGAGACGCCATGCGCACTGAATATGACCGTAGCGCCAGGGGGGACCTCATCGAGCTCATCCACAAACACGGCCCCCTGTCTCATGAGCGCTTCCACCACATGCCGGTTGTGGACGATCTCTTTGCGGACATAGATGGTCTCATCAAAGAGCTCCAGGGCGCGTTCCACCACATCGATGGCCCGTTCTACGCCGGCACAGAAACCGCGAGGACCAGCCAAAATAACCCGTTGTAAGCGCATAACCGTTCCTTTCTCACTCCCTAAGGTATCGTCAACCGACCACAAGGTCAGGACCTTCCACCATCATCGCTCCCTTGGTCTAAGCAGGGAGCATCTACCGCTGACTCACCCTCTGTTCAGACGGAAAACTCTAGACATCTCTCTCCTTTCCCTGTATCCTAACGGTAGAAAGATATTAACAGAGCCACACCGGCTATGCAAGCAAAAAGGGCTTTTTTCAAGGAGGAGTGGTGACACCTGTTCTCTTTAGTCCGGCAGAAGAGCACTTTCTCCGTACCCAGCCGGTAGCCCGTCTGGGTACCGTTGATGTGCACGGTTTTCCCCATCTGGTACCGATCTGCTTTGCCTATACGCAGGGGAGTATCTATTCTGCCATCGACTCCAAACCGAAGCGGGTGGCTCCGCACCGGCTCAAGCGAGTCCGCAACATCTCTGCCCATCCCCAGGTCGCCCTGCTGCTCGACGAGTACCAGGCCGACTGGTCTCGCCTTCGCTACCTCTTGATCCACGGTGAGGCCACCCTCCTCTCGGCAGGCGAGGAGTACCGGCAAGCGCTGGATGCACTCTGCCAGAAGTACCCGCAATACAGGGCTCTCCCGCTTAGTGCAACGCAGGGACCGGTCATCAAGATCATCCCCCGCCGAAAACGGCGCTGGGGAGCGTGGACTCCATAAGCTGGAGACCTCTTGCATCAGGATAGGGGGTAGGGTACACTAGATATGTCAAAAGGGAGGAGGATAGTCCTTGCTACCTTGGGGTTGGGGATATTGATGCTTTCCCTTTCCGCTTCATCTGGTGCTTCTGTGCTGATGCAGTATATGCAAACCGAAGACCCGGCCTATACCTGGCGACCTACCTCGCAAACCCTGCTACCAGATGATCTCCTGCTCGTCGATCTTCAACTCACCTCCCAGCGCTGGCACGGCATACGCTGGCAACATACCCTGCGTCTCCTGCTCCCCAGGCGGCTTGGGCAGAAGCCTCCCCTGGTCTTCCTCTGGATTACCGGTACAGGGAATGAGGAGCGGGAGTTGTGGAACGGCCGATTCATGGCTAGAAAGGTGAGGGCACCGGTCATGATTCTGCACGACATCCCCAATCAACCCCTTTTCGAGGGGCTGGAAGAGGACGATCTCCTCGCCTATACCTTTGTGCGCAGCATGGAGACACGTGATCCCACCTGGTTGCTCCTGCTCCCGATGGTGAAAGGGGTGGTCAGGGCCATGGATGCCGGGCAGGAGTTCCTCCAGCAGGAATACGGTACACCGGTGGCCGGGTTTGTACTCGCTGGTGCCTCGAAGCGTGGCTGGACAAGCTGGTTGACGGCAGGTGTGGATCCCAGGGTCAGGGGGATTGCCCCCGTGGTCTATGATAACCTCAATCTTCCCCAACAGATGCGACACCAGCTGGAGGTCTGGGGACGCTTCAGCGATGAGATCTCTGAGTACACGGAGCGCTCCCTGCCGCAACGACTGCTCGCCCAGGACCAGCAAGCCCAGGCTCTCTCTGCCATCGTCGATCCTTTTACCTATCGTGCCCGTCTCACCCTCCCCAAGCTCCTCGTTATCGGGACCAATGACCGCTACTGGCCCCTTGACGCCCTCAACCTTTACTACTCAGAACTCCGGGGAAAAACCTATCTGCTTTACGTCCCCAATGCGGGACACGATCTCGGTGCGCATATGGAGTCTGTGCTGAACAGCATCAGTGCCTTCTTCCTCTCTCTGGAGGGACGACTCCCCTTTCCCCGTCTCTCCTGGGAGACGAGGGACGAGGATTCCTCCGTGACCCTGAGTATCTCCTCTGATCTCTCCCCCCAGACGGTACGGATCTGGATCGCCCGGTCGCAGAGCCGGGATTTCCGGAATGCATACTGGCAGGCGTTTCCGATGCACCAGGGCTTTCAGGGCTATGCCTACACCCTGCGCAGAGAGGCCGCAAGCCACGTTGCCTTTTTCGGTGAAGCCGTGTACCAGGCGCTCGATATCCCCTTTTCCCTGACCACCACGGTCCGGCTCGTCCCCCCTCTCCGGGGAGAAGGAGAAGACAGGGGCCGGGAGAAGTAAGGAAGCGAGTAGTTCGCTATGGCCACAACAGGGAGCAGCCTCTACCGCCTCGCTATCCATCCCATCGGGGAGCAGTCGAGAGAGGGGAGAGCTGTCGGCAGGAAAAGCCTGCTGGCTCTTATCGGCCTCCTCATCATGCTGGTGGGCTGCGGTCCTACTCTCAAGCAGGTCTCTCTCCCCGAGGAAGCGGTCGAACTGGAACGGGAAAAACAGCGCGAGATCGCCTTCGATATCCTGAT
>RFHZ01000844.1 GCA_003696125.1 Nitrospinota bacterium | reverse complement strand
GTCTGGCCCTCCTCCCCTGGTCACCCATTGCCCGGGGGTTTTTGACCGGCAAGTACCGGCGGGGAGAGCCCCCTCCTGAAGGCTCACGCTTTGCCAGGGGGGACAGGAGAGCCGATCTCCACTTCACCGATGCTGCCTTTGATGTGCTGGAGGTGGTCGAATCTATCGCCCGGGAAAAGGGGTGTACCCCCGGCCAGTTCGCCCTGGCCTGGTGCGCCCGGCAGCCGGGGATCACCAGCCCGATCATCGGTCCCCGTACCATGGAGCAGTTGGAAGAGAATCTGGGTGCGCTCCAGGTCGAGGTTACGGACGCAGATCGCACCCGGATCGATGCCGTATCTCCACCAGGCCGGGTGATCGTTCCCTACTACGAAGCGCGGTTTGGTCCTCATCCCTTCCGGTGGTGAGCAGAGGCGTTAAGGGGCACTGTACGTCTCACAGGCCTGGATCATGGCGGGCAGGACTTCTTTATAATCGTCGATGATGCCCAGGTGAGCCACGCGAAAGATGGGAGCCTCCGGGTCTTTGTTGATGGCCACGATCAGTTTAGATTTGGCCATGCCGGCCACATGCTGGCTTGCCCCGGAAATCCCCACCGCGATATAGAGATTGGGAGCCACGTACTTTCCGGTGAGCCCTACTTGGTGTGCCGGGGAGATCCAGCCGGCATCAACCGCCCCCAGGGAGGCTCCTACCGCTCCGCCCAGGAGTTCGGCCAGGCGCTGGAGCTGGGTAAATCCCTCGGGACCACCGAGTCCACGGCCGCCCGAGACGATGATAGAGGCCTCTTCCAGCCTCACCTCGTCTCCGGCTTCCTCCTTATAAGCCACCAGGCGCGTTCGACCAGGAGAGAGGGAGAGGGAGAGGGTTCGTACCGGACCTGTACCCTCTTTCTTTTGCTCTACCGGATCGATGGCCCGTGGCCGGAGGATAGCGACCTGCACCGGTGTGGTCACGGCAAGCCTGGCCATCGCCTTTCCCCCATAGACCGGCTTGGAGAAGACGATCCTCCCTTCCTGCCTCTCCAGGCCGGTGCAGTCGGTTACCACCCCGGCCCCGATACGATGGGCAAAACGGGCTCCCAGCTCTCGTCCTGTGCCGTCACCGGGAAAGAGGACCACCTCCCCTCCGGCTGCTTGCCACAGCTCCAGCACCGCCTGCAGGTAAGCCTCGCTATCCCCTTCGCTCAACGCCTCATGTTCGGCCAGCACCACCTCATCTGCTCCCCAGGCCAGGGCGGCCGTTGCCGCCTCTCCTGCTCCGGGACCGGCCAGGCCGGCCCGCACCGTGGCCCCGTTTTCATCTGCGAACCGGCGGGCACCACCCAGCGCCTCCAGGCTCAATCTGCTCAGGGAAT
>RFHZ01000843.1 GCA_003696125.1 Nitrospinota bacterium | reverse complement strand
GCTCTACTGCTCGTGCCACCGCTTTGAGTGCCTCGCGATCATCGATCGGACCATAACTGTGTCCGTGCCTGGCACCTCCCAGCGCCCACGTCCCCATCCCGATTTCAGAGACCCGTAATCCGGTCCGCCCTAACAGCCGATAGCGCATCCTACTTACTCCCCGGCAGCGTTTCCCTATTCCATATACGAAAGCGCGCCCCAAGTCAAGTGGATTTCTCGCTCCCTGCGCTTCAGTGATGATCGACCCGGGGACGAATGGGGCACTGTCGCACCTCCCTTACCAGCTCGATCAGCCCTTCGATGGCAGCGGCGAGAAACTTCTCCCCTTTTTCTCTGGTCGCCTTGGTGGCATCCCCCCGCACTCCACTGGAGGAAAAGGTACTCCAGTAGGGCATCATGACGAGATGAGAGGCGTCAGGGGGTCTTCCCCCGGTCAGATCGGTGACCAGGCTTTTCGAGGGGTAGGACATCTCCCTTGTCGCCTTGCTCATATCGACCAGTTCCGGTTTTAAGGCCAGGTACAGGGAGGTTTCAAATTCGCAGGCATGGCTCATCCCTCCCAGTTCGGTCTCCCGGATCTGGGCAGCTACCTGCCGTACCTTCCCCAGGGCCCAGTAGTTGACCGCCCCGCAGAGGACCTTCCCTTCGGTTTCAATGATGGTCAACCGCGCCGCCACTTCGAGGAAGGGGGTATTGCTCCCGTGCCCGTTGACCAGCAGTATGCGTTTGAAGCCGTGGTGAGCGAGACTCTTACAGATATCGAGGACGTAGTTGATAAAGGTGTGGCCATCAATGGTCAGGGTACCGGGAAAGTCCATGTGATGTGGACTGTACCCGTGGGTAATGGGAGGGACCAGGACGATCTCTTCCCGGAACCGTTCTGCAGTGCGACGACACACCTCGGTGCAGAGGAGCACGTCGGTATCGATCGGGAGGTGATGGCCGTGGTCTTCATAGGTGGCTACCGGCACCACAGCCACCCGGTCCTCCTTTACCACCTCGCGAATCTCCGGCCAGGTCATCTCTCCCAGAAAGAATTTGGGTAATGCCATGCATCTCTCCTTTCCCTATACGGTCAGCTCATGTCCCTCTGCGTGCCAGGCACGCAGCAACAGCGTTTATGAGAATACCCCAGTTATAGCGGGCAGAGCCGGCTGTGTCAATCGCGATGAATTCTCCGCAGGCTCGGCGGTAACCTTCCGGTAATACCTGGTCAGAAGAGGCCTCAAGGACAAGCGGGCCAGGGATGGGTGCTCTGGCAGGCGACGTTTTTCTATGGACTCGGCATGGAAGGCAGGGTATAGTAATAGGAAAAGAAACTCTATCTGGCAGAGGATAAAAGAGCCTCTTCGGTTTTGAGCTTAAGGAGAGTGTGATGCGCTCTGTTCTCCTTCTCATCACTTTGACTTTACTTACCTCCTTCACCCCTGTGACTGGATGGCAAAGCATCCTGACCGTGTGTGGCTCCTGTCCCTCTGGTTTTGCCCAGGTCGGGGTCACCCACAGCCTGGACTGTCCCTCTGGCATCGGGATCGATCACTACAACGCCAGCATCTGTCGGCGTCTCCCGGTCAATCGCAACATCACCGTGTGTGGTCCCTGTCCGCTCGGCTTTGCCACCGTAGGGGTAACGCACCGGATCGAGTGTCCCTGGGGAATCGGGATCGGGCCCAATAACGCCAGCATCTGCCGGCGAACACAATAGCCACGATTATCCCACTTCTCTGGAGAGGATATCCTCACCTTTCTCTTGTTGGGCAGGAGATGATTCTCTCCCAGAGCGCTCGAATTGCATTTGCCAAAGCTCCCCGGCTTCCGGTATACTGAAGAGGCAAAGTTCGGAGAGAAGCTCTAGAGAAAAAGGGGGAACTGCATGTCCCATGCCTATACCAACCGTTTGATTCATGAAACCAGCCCGTACCTTCGCCAGCATGCCCACAACCCGGTCGACTGGTATCCCTGGGGACCTGAGGCCTTGGAGAAGGCACGGAGAGAAGATAAACCGATTCTGCTCAGCATCGGGTACTCTGCCTGTCACTGGTGTCACGTCATGGAGCACGAATCGTTTGAGAATCCCCGGATTGCCGAGCTCATGAATCGCTATTTTGTCAACATCAAGGTCGATCGGGAGGAGCGACCAGACCTCGATCAGATCTATCAGAACGTGGTGCAGATGTTCGGGCAGGGAGGGGGATGGCCGCTGACCATGTTCCTTACCCCTGATCAGAAGCCGTTTTACGGGGGAACCTATTTCCCGCCCGAGGACCGGTTTGGACGTCCCGGCTTTCCCAGGGTGCTGCTGGCTGTGGCCCAGCACTATCGTGAACGGAAAGAGGATGTGGAGCATACCGTCATGCAGGTGATGGAGGGGCTGGAACGGATCAATACCCTGCGGGATGTAGGATACCCGCTGGACCGCTCCATCATCGAGAATGCGGTCCGCAAGCTGCTCAACTACTTTGACACGGTCAATGGAGGATTTGGCCAGCAACCCAAGTTTCCCAATCCGATGAATCTCGCCCTCTTCCTCCGCTACTCCCATGCCGCCCAGAACGAGACTTATCGTGACCTGGCTCTGCTGGCCCTGCGCAAGATGGCCTGCGGTGGGATCTATGACCAACTGGGAGGCGGATTCCACCGCTATGCGGTCGATAGCCAGTGGCTGGTACCCCACTTTGAGAAGATGCTCTACGATAATGCACTCCTGTTACCGGTCTATGGTGATGCCTATCGCCTGACCCGCGACGAGCTCTTCCGTCGGGTGATACTGGAAACGCTGGCCTATCTGCGTCGGGAAATGCTCCACCCGGAAGGAGGATTCTATGCCACCCAGGATGCGGATAGCGAAGGGGAAGAGGGGAAGTTTTACCTCTGGCAGAAGGCAGAGATCCTCCAGCTCCTCGGCCCGGAAGCGGGTGAGATCTTCTGCCATCACTACGGTGTGACCGAAGGGGGGAACTTCGAGCAGGGACAGAATATCCTGCACATTAATGCCTCCCTGGAACAGACCGCCCGGCAGTTCCAGCTCTCTCCCGAGACCGTAGCCCAGATCCTGGAGGAAGGGAAAAAACGGCTCTTCACTGCCCGCGAGGCCCGGGTCAGGCCGTTTCGGGATGAGAAGATCCTGACCGCCTGGAACGGGTTGATGCTCTCTGCCCTGGCCGATGCGTACAGGCTTTTTGGTGACGAGGTGTACGCCGGGGATATCCGCCGTACCGTCGATTTTCTCACCACCCATCTCTATGAGCAGGGACGCCTGCTGGCCGTGTATAAAGACGGGGTGGCCAAGCTGAACGGGTATCTCGATGACTACGCCTTCCTCGTCCGTGGGTTGATCGATGCCTATGAAGCGACCTTTGTCCCCCGTTACCTCGACCTGGCGCATACCCTGCATCAGGCCATGATCGAGCTCTTCTGGGATGGAGAGCAGGGAGGCTTCTTCTTTACCGGTCGTGACCATGAGCCACTGCTCACCCGGCCCAAGACGGCGTACGATCACGCCATCCCCTCCGGGAATTCGGTGGCAGTGCACAACCTCCTCTGGTTCCATTACTATACCGGGGAGGAACGCTACCTGCAACAGGCCGAACAGGTCCTGCGACTGGTACGCACCCAGATGGAGGAGCAGCCCTTTGGATACGGTAACCTCCTCTGCGCTCTCGATTTCTATCTCCGCACCCCGCAGGAGATCGTGCTGCTGGGCAAGCGAGAGGCTCCAGAAACACGGGAGATGCTGGAGGCGATCAACCGGTGTTATCTCCCGAATCGGGTGCTCACACTGGCTTCACCCGAGGAGTCCTCTCCGTCTCCTCTCCTTGCCGGGAAGGGACAGGTGGAGGGGAAGACAACGGCCTATGTCTGCCAGAATTTTGCCTGTTCGCCACCGGTAACCACGGTGTCTGATCTGCTCTCGCTCCTCCAGCCTGACAGGGAGTGATTCGACGAGAGCACACGTATCGCGGCAGGAGGTCATGCCTCTCTGTATCATGCGTTGCCTATCAGGTCGGTGTTTCACCTTACAGGTACGGCAAACGCCTGATGTTTTGATGTGAGGCTGAGTTCTTTGGTTGGGAGTGTTTGAGGTTTTTCACAGAAAGGAGGCAGATGTATGAGCATGGCCAAAATCAGTGCAGTGGATCTCACCAGGGAAGATCAGGCTCACCTGATTCATCCCCTGCATCACCCGGCGGATCACGTTGAACCGCAGATCTGGGTGAAAGGAGAAGGGGCGATCATGCGGGATGTGAACGGCCGGGAGTTCATCGATGGACTCGGTGGCCTCTGGAATGTCAATGTCGGGCATGGACGGAAAGAGCTGGCCAGGGCAGCAGAGGAACAGATGAGCACCCTGGCCTATTGTTCCTCCTATACCGGATCGTCTAATATCCCGGCCATTCAACTGGCAAAACGTCTCAGTGAGATCGCCTATCCCAGCCTCAACACGGTCTACTTCACCAGTGGTGGGGCCGAATCGAACGAGAGCGCCTTTAAGACAGCCCGCTTTTACTGGAAAGCCAAGGGGAAACCGGACAAGGTAAAGATCATCTCTCGCTACTACGCCTATCATGGGGTCACGCTGGCCGCCATGAGTGCGACCGGTATGCCCAAGTACTGGACCATGTTTGAGCCGCGGGTCCCTAACTTCGTGCATATCGATCCCCCCTACCAGTACTACTTTGACAAGGCCAAGGAGGGGGAGACGATCGGCCAGGCTGCGGCCCGGCTCCTGGAAGAGGCCATCCTGCGGGAAGGACCAGACACGGTGGCAGCCTTTATCGCCGAGCCGGTGCAGGGAGCCGGTGGGGTGATCGTTCCCCCGGATGATTACTTCCCGCGTGTACGGGAGATCTGCTCGAAGTATGATGTCCTCTTCATCGCTGATGAGGTGATCACCGGCTTTGGCCGGACCGGAAAATGGTTTGCCCTCACCCACTGGAATGTGGAACCGGATATCATGTCCTTTGCCAAGGGGGTGACCAGCGGGTACCTGCCCCTGGGAGGAATCATGGTGTCGGATGAGGTGCGAGACGTGCTGCAGAGTGTGCCACCGGACAAGCGCTGGATGCATGCTTATACCTATTCTGGCCATCCGACCTGCTGTGCGGTGGCCCTGAAAAATCTCGAGATCATCGAGAAAGAGGGACTGGTCGAGCGGGCAGCAGTAGCAGGGGAACGCCTGCTGAACGGTCTCAAGACCCTCTATGACTTCAAAGCGGTCGGTGAGGTCCGGGGTTTGGGGCTGATGGCCGCGGTAGAGCTGGTAGCCGACCGGGAGACCAAGAAGCAGTTCGCTCCTTCCGAGAAAGTAGGAGAACGGGTACGGCAGGAGATGTTTAAACGCGGGCTCTTTACCCGCGTGCGAGATGACGTGATCTGTCTCGCCCCTCCTCTGGTCACCACCGATGAGCAGATCGATCGCATCGTGCAGATCATCCGCGAATCGATCGAGGCGGTGGTGCCGGGCAAGGCGTAAATCGGAGTCCCTCTTTTAGCGACCCGGCTGGGGCCTGATCCATTCGAGGTATGGATAGGCCCCTCTTTTTGACATGCCGATATCACTGACGTTATACTGGCTTAGAAAGGCTTTGCCTGCCTACGGAAATGCCTGCGAGAAGACGGGATCGAAGCTTAAATCCTGCGGAATAGGGAGCACCCTGTACACAGGAACGGGCTGCGAGAGGGAGGTCATAGTCAAAAGGAACCATGCTGAAAGTCGAGGCGATCGAGACGTACTACGGTACCAGCCAAGTGCTGTTCGGCATGAGCCTGGCGGTGCAGGAAGGGGAGATGGTGGCTCTCATCGGCCGGAACGGGATGGGGAAGACAACCACGGTGCGCTCGATCCTGGGATTGACGCCGGCCCGTACCGGGTCGATCACCTTTCTCGGGCGCGAAATCCGCACCCTCCCCCCGTATCGTATTGCCCAGCTTGGCATAGGGCTGGTGCCGGAAGGACGGCAGGTCTTTCCCAACCTGACGGTACGGGAGAACCTGATCGCCACGGCCGCTAACCGGAGTCACAGTCCCCATCCCTGGACCCTGGAGCAGATCTATGACCTGTTTCCGATTCTGGCAGAGCGAGAGCATCACCTGGGAAACCAGCTTTCCGGTGGGGAACAGCAGATGGTGGCCATCGGACGCGCTCTGATGACCAATCCTCGCCTCCTGATCCTGGATGAAGCCACCGAAGGACTCGCTCCCCTGGTGCGGGCCGAGATCTGGCGCTGCCTGGAACGTCTCAAGGCTGCCGGGCAATCGATCCTGATCATCGATAAAAACGTACATGCGCTGACCCGCATTGCGGATCGGCACTATATAGTGGAGAAAGGACGGGTGGTCTGGAGTGGGACGTCAGCCGAACTGGAAGCGAATCCCGCCATCCGCTACCGCTACCTGGGGGTCTAAGCATAAGAAATCCCCTCTAATCTCCTGGAGAGAAGGTGTATCGATGCTGCGATCCACGATAGTCCTCCTCATCCTGTTAGGCACAGGAGGGCAGGTCACAGGAGTTTGGGCCTGTGGAGGGAATCCTGGCCGGCAGAATCTCGCCATCTCTACTCTCCCTCCCGGGATAACGGTGCAGCCTGTTCCCCTGGCCGACACCCCGGTCGCCCTTCTCCTGCCATCTCAATCCTCCTCCCTGGTGCTCCGCTTTGCACAGGAGGGATATCCGCCGGTGCTGGTGATGATCAACCGTCGTGGCAAGGGGTGGAGTGCCGGTTATGTCCCTTTAGGCATGGGCACCCTCTGGGTGGGAGGGATATGGCTGGGCATCGATTTTCGGGATGGTACCGCCTTTGAGCTGGATCCCAGCGAGGTGAAGAGGGTACAGGCCATGCTAAAACGCCAGAGTCTGGATCTCAGCTCCCTGCCCAGGGATCGTCTCCTTGTTGCCATCGATATTCATACGATCCGGGAATAAAGGTCCTCCCCCTTTTGTACCCTGAGTCATCTTGAGGTCATGCGTGACCGGAAAACCTTTTTACCGCCGAGCCCGCAGAGGGCACGGAGATAGATGAGCAAAAAACTCTGCGCACCCGGCGTCCTCGGCGGTGTAGACCTGGAGACAGCGCTGCGTTCTGGGAACAGAAAAGTGTTCAAAGTGTTGGTCATAGTTATTAAGGAGGAAGCATGAGTGCCCAAGACAAACCGCAACCCAAGGTGATGCGGGCCGAGGAAGCCTTTTGGGAGCTTCCGCCGGGCCATTTCCAGGCCTTTTCCAAGCTCCTCGTGCACCCTACCAATGCCCATACCCGCTACTTTGATTTTCGAATCTCCAGCTATCAGCCGAGAGGCTACGCCGAAGTGCATGTGCATGAGGTCGCGGAGAATATCTACTATATCCTGCAGGGGAAAGGGATCGTGGAGCTGGATGGGGTCAGGCATCTGGTAGAGCCCCATACCGTGGTTCATATTCCCCCCGGTGTGCGTCATGGGATCTT
>RFHZ01000842.1 GCA_003696125.1 Nitrospinota bacterium | reverse complement strand
GAAAGGCTACTCCCCAGCCAGAGTCCCCCCATAAAGCCGGTTACCACAGGGAGGAGCGGTTGATCCCTGATCCGGCTGTAGAGCGGGCAGGGAGGCCAGAATGTCATGATCCTTTGTTGCCTATCCTCGCCTGGATGTTGCAAACACCCGCAGTGCCCCGGCAGCGACCTCTATGGAGGCCGGCGTGGAACAGATCGGCTCCCCGTCGGCAAAAAACCAGAGAGGGGTGGGACTCTCCACAGAGAGGTGCCTGGTCTGGGTGATGGTCACAGCCGGGTGGGCCGTATGGCCACCCCAGAAGACGGTAGGGAACATGCGCAGGATGGTCCGACGGGGTACGGCTTTGATGATGCACACATCGAGGACTCCATCATCGAGAGAGGCCGGTGGCAGGATCTGCAGGCCACCCCCATAGCTGGAGGAGTTGCCGGTAGCGGTGAGGAAGATATCCCCCTCAAAGCGGCCAAAATCTCCTGTCAGCCTGATGTGGGGACATTGATAATGCCAGAGCGTTTTCAGCGCGGCGTAGAGATAGGTCCCCACCCCGGCAAAGGGCATCTGCATCTCGTTTACCTGTCGGCTCACCTCGGCATCAAAGCCGAGGGCAGCGATGGTGGAGAAATAGCGGTCGTTGAGTCTTCCCAGGTCGATGGTACGGACGGTGCCGGAGAGGATCACGCCAGCGGCAGCGATCGGGTGATGCGGGATGCCCAGGGCCCGGGCCAGGTCGTTCCCCTTCCCACCGGGGAGGATACCGAGGATGGCCTCAGAGTAGGCCAGGACGTTGACCACCTCGTGAATGGTTCCATCCCCTCCACAAGCGATGATACGGGGCACCCCCTGCGCCAGGCCTTCAGCGGCGAGTCGGGCTCCATCACCGCGTCTCCGGGTAAACACCATCTCTCCAGAGAGGCCGGCCGCCGTGAGATGCCGGTACGCCTCTCCGGCACGAAGGCGGGCCCGGCCTTTGCCGGCCGTAGGATTGACGATCAGGAGAAAGTCGCTCTGGTGTATATGTGACGGTTTCATACGCCTATTCGACATCGCACATGAAGATAGGAGGATAATGGAAGTAGGTGAGCGCGGCCCGGCTGCCGGTCACCTCCTGCGCCAGCGCGATCGCCTCTTCCAGGGTGGAGGCCGTCTCAAATCCCATGCGGTGAGCCGCTTCCGGGCTGCGGGGATGCACGAAGATGACCCGTCGCAGGTAACGCAAGGCATAAGCGCCCCAATACCACATGTAGAAGGGATGGACACCATGGTAGGCATAGGAGTAGCGGTAAGCCTGGATATAGCGTGGATTGTGGGCAAACGACTCCTCGTACTTCTGCTCGATCTCTGCCGGATCGGTGGTGTGGGGCAGGACCTGCTCAAAGAAGTCGATATAGGAGGGGTGGTGTACCGGGTGGAATTTATACTCGAGCGGGTGGAAGAAGATCATGACCCCTCCTTCCCGGACCAGCGGCTTGTTGCGGTAGAAGTTGAAGGTATAGCCCAGGCCGAGACACATCACCAGGATCGGGTTCATGATGGAATTCACGTTATACGGGCAGAGATAGGGAAGGCCGACGAGCAGGATATCTGCCTGGCCCCTGACCGGCACCAGTTGTTGCCTGTAGATGTTCTCCAGGGTCTTTTCGTGTACCGGATCGGTCTTTCCCGCATGGATACCGGTGACGCCATAGGGGGCAGAGATGAGGGAGAAGATCTTGCGGTTGATCTCCTGGGGCAGCAGGTCTAAGGTGGCCTTGTTGAGCCGGAGGTTGAGCCGGTCAAAGGGGTTGTAGCGGTGTTCCGGTTTCTGTAAGAAGGTTAAGAGATGGGGGAAGGTATCGCTGTTCAGGGTGGTCTCGATGGTGAAGATGTTGATGTGCTCGTTGACCACCTTCCCCATGCGGTTACAGGAGTGGTGCAAAGCGGAGCGGGGGGGATCCATATAGGAACAGGAGTGGAGCATGGTATGCACGTTGTGGTGGTGACGGAGACTCCGGTAGGTGGTCAGTCCCACCGGTACCGATTTGTGACCACCATCCATGGAGACCAGGTTGATGTTCACGTAGATGAGGAGATCAGATTCCACGCAACGCCGGTTGATCTCCACCACCTCTCCCTGTTCCGTCTTCCCCAGGAAGACGATCCGCTCTTTGTCTTCTGCATCGTGGTTGTAGAGGCGATCCGGGTAAAACTGGTTGAAGACCTTTTTGCCCAGGATGCGCCTCAGCTCCCGGGCGGTCAGGCGCCGGTGGAGTGAAGTGGCGGCGATCAGATGAATATCGGTGACTCCCCGGGTGGCGAGCTTGGAGAGGACGATTTCTATGACCCGCTGGCGGATGTCCGGCCTCTGCATGGGAGGGAGGGGAAGGGAGATGTCATCGAAGGCGATGGTCACCTTCATGCCGGGTCGCAGCTGGGCCGAGAGAGGATCACAACCGAGGGGATGTTCCAGGGCGTGTTCAATGGCACCGTCTACATCGGGGAGGGGGGCTAGAG
>RFHZ01000841.1 GCA_003696125.1 Nitrospinota bacterium | reverse complement strand
CTCCCAAACGCCACGATCCACGCGGCATCTTCTGTGGAATGGGGGTCTGTCATGACTGCCGGATGATCGTGAACGGACACCCCAACACCCGTACCTGTATAACCCTGGCTGAACCAGGATGTCGGGTACAAAGGCAAGAGGGACTCGGTTTTGAGGAGGAGACGAGATGAAGACGGTGGAATTGGCCATTGTGGGAGGAGGACCGGCTGGTCTCTGTGCGGCCATGGAGGCGGCCAGGGCAGGAGTGGAAGTGCTGATCATCGATGAGAACAGGCGGATCGGGGGACAGATCTACCGGCAAATCCCCTATCGGGTCACGGATGGGACAAAGGTGGGGAAGGACTACCAGAAAGCGCAGGAACTCTTCCAGGCGGTAGAGGCCCTCCCCAACGTCTCCATTCTCTCAGAAGCAACGGTGTGGGGGATCTTTGATCAGCACATGCTGGCCATCTATCACCAGGGACGCTCGGAAGAGGTCACGGCCCAGGCCCTATTGATCGCCGCCGGAGCCCACGACCGGCCAGTCCCTTTTCCGGGCTGGACCTTACCCGGGGTCTTCTCGGCCGGGGGTGCCCTGACCCTGATGAAGAGCCAGCGGATATTGCCGGGCCGGAAAGTGCTCCTGGCCGGTACCGGGCCGCTGCAACTGGTGGTGGCCACCTACCTTTTGGAGGGGGGAGCCGAGATCGTGGCGGTGCTGGAAGCCTCTTCCCTGCATGAGTGGTGGCGACAGGTGCCGAAACTCTGGGGGGAATGGGAGCTGATGTGGGAAGGCTTTCAATATATCAAACGCCTGCGTTCGGCCCGGGTAGATGTCCTGCGTGCCCACACCATCTGCCGGGCAGAGGGGGAGGAGAAGGTGACCCAGGCCGTGGCCACCAGAGTGGATGAGCAATGGCGACCGGTACCGGGCACAGAACGGCGCTTTGCCGTCGATGCGGTCGTGTGCGGTTTTGGTCTCGTCCCTTCCATCGAATTAACCGCCCTCTGCGGATGCGAACACCAGTATAATCCCAAACTGGGCGGCTGGATTCCCCGCTACAACGAGGAGATGGAGACGACCGTGCCCGGGGTATTTGTGGCCGGAGAAACGGCCGGAATCGCGGGAGCCGTCGTGGCCATGGAGGAAGGAAAGGTGGCAGGAATCGCTGCTGCCAGGCGGTTGGGGCATCTCAGCGATGACGAAGCGCAGAAACGGATGCAACCCTCCCGTCAACGCCTGGCCGAACTCTATAAATTCCGGGCCGGCCTGGATGAGCTCTATACACCCCGGGAAGGGCTGCTCGATCTGATCACACCGGAGACGATCATCTGTCGCTGCGAAGAGGTGCCGGCAGAGATGATCTCCCAGGCGATCAACGAGGGAGCGATGTCGTTACGGGAGGTGAAAGGAAGGACCAGAGCCGGCATGGGACATTGCCAGGGGCGGATGTGCACCAGCACCGTTGCCGGCCTCATCGCCCGCCAGCATGGTGTCACTGCAGAGGCTGCCGGTCTGCCCAGCATCCGTCCCCCGGTGAAACCGATCCCCCTGGCAGCATTGCTGATGGAGGAGTGACGGCTAAGGAGGAAGGAGCCCCCTTAGTCGTGTCCTCCCCGGTGTTCGATAAACTCGAGCCAGTTTCCTTCCGGGTCCTGCGCATAGCAGATCCCGACCCGGCCTCCGTCTGGGGTATGACGGAATTTAGGTGGGGTGAGGAAACGCACGCCTTGCCTGGACAGGTTTTGGTACACCTGCTCCAGGTCCTCCACATCGAAACAGAGGTGGCTGGAACCGGTCAGGTGTCGATCCAGGGGAGTTCCGGCCGGACTGGGAGGCTCCGCGTAGTAGACCAGTTCGAGGCGATGCTCCCCGCCCGGTTTCCCCAGGAACACCAGCTTGCGATGCGCTCCAGGGATACCGGTATGATCCCCCTCCGGAGGGGCCTTGCTGTCGATCTCCTGCATGACCTGGAGTCCGAGAACATCCCGATAGAACGCCACCGCTTTCTCCATATCCCGCACCACCAATCCCGTATGATTAAACCCGCTAATCATCGCTGGCCTCCTCTAGCCGTAATCAGTCCATTTTGTCCTTGACAAGGCTGACGGTTTCGTGTTTAGTGTTCAGTGTTTGTGCAGAAGCCTTTACCTGCTTTCAGTAACTAGTCTATCCTGTTCCTGGCCTTCTGACAAGAAGAATCCTTACCCAAGGAGTAGCAGATGCCCATCTCGGTCCAGAATTCCCGCCTCGTCTATGATGCGCTCAAGGCGTGCAACATCCGGCTTCTTTCCGCTTTGCCCGAGACCTGGCTGGTCTATCTGATTCGGCTGGCCGAAGAGGACCCGGAGATGACCCTGGTGCGGGTGGCGCGGGAGGAGGAGGGGGTAGGGATCGCGGCCGGAGCGTACCTGGCCGGTGTCAAATCCGCCCTGCTCATCCAGAATCACGGCTTTCTGGCCAGTATAAACGGTATCGTCTCCCTCGCCCAACTTTACAGGATCCCTCTCCTGCTGCTGATCAGTTATCGAGGAGAGTTTGGGGAACGAGACCCCTGGCAGACCGAGGGAGGAGGGGTCACCGAACCGCTGCTGCAGGCCCTGCGTATCCCGTATGCACGTCTCGACAGTCCTGACCAGGTGGAGCATCGGATCAGAAAGGCGCAGGCCCTGTCTGAATCGGCCTTAAAACCGGTGGCCCTGTTACTCTGTCGTGACCTGCTCTGGGAGGAATAATGCTGCGCATCGATGCCTTAAAAGCGATCTATGCTCAACTCGAGCAGTGCATTGTGGTGACGATCATGGGAGCGGTGGCTGCCGAACTCCAGTCGCTGGGTCATCGACCCGGCTTCTTCTATCTGGAGCACGCGATGGGACTCGCCTCCTCCCTGGGACTGGGGATTGCGTTGAGCCGGCCCGAGCTCAAGGTGGTGGTACTGGACGGGGACGGCTCGATCCTGATGAATCTCGGGAGCCTGACCACCCTGGCTCAATACGCTCCCCCTAATCTCATACACATCGTGTTCGACAACG
>RFHZ01000840.1 GCA_003696125.1 Nitrospinota bacterium | reverse complement strand
CTTTTAGACTGCCGGGGCGCACAGCGTGCGCCCCGCTAACAGCGCCGTCAGGATATAAAGGATCAATCCATGCAGAGGTATATCGCCCAACGCTTGCTGCAGGGAATCTTCCTGCTTGTTCTGGTAGCAGCCATCGTCTTCTTCCTGGGACGCTTTACCGGCAACCCGGCCGATCTCATGTTGCCCGAAGACGCCACACCAGAGGACCGGGAAGCGTTGATGAAGACCCTGGGTCTGGATCGACCCTACTACGAGCAGTTCTATATCTTTATCGTCAATGCCCTGCACGGAGACCTGGGAGACTCTATCCGGTATCGCCGGCCGGCCACAGAACTCTTCTTCAGCCGCCTTCCCAATACCCTAAAGCTGGTTCCCCCGACCATGGCCGTTGCCCTGCTCATGGCCATCCCGCTCGGGGTCCTCTCGGCCGTATATCGAGGGACGCTCATCGACCGCATATCCGGGGTGATCGCCGTCTTCGGTATCGCCACCCCCAACTTCTGGCTGGGGATTCTGCTTATCTATATCTTCAGCGTCCAGCTCGGATGGCTCCCTTCGGCCAGGATGGGAAGCGCCCGCCATTATGTCATGCCCACCATCACGCTGGGAACCTTCCTGGTTGCCGGTTTCATGCGACTGATCCGCTCCAGCATGCTCGAGGTGCTGGATAGCGAATTCGTCAAGCTCGCCCGTATCAAGGGCCTCTCCGAGAGGATCGTGGTCTGGAAACACTGCCTGCGCAACGCCCTGATCCCGGTCCTGACCCTCATGGGTGTCTTCATGTCGGCCCTGGTCACCGGCGCTATCGTGACCGAGACGGTCTTTGCCTGGCCGGGAATAGGACGACTGACCTTTGAGGCGGTCATCTTCCGGGACTATCCTCTCTTGCAGGCGGTGGTCATCATGGATGCGGTACTCGTCCTGGTCATCAACCTGGTCGTGGATATCCTCTATGCTTACATCGATCCCCGTATTCGCTACTCCTGAGGAGCATAATCATGACGGAAAAAGGGATCGTAGAAGACGTTGACCAGAAACAACGACGCAAGAGCGGTCTCAACCTGCGCCAGCTCCCCTGGCTCTCCCTGCTCATCATCCTGGCCATGCTCTTTGTCGCCATCTTTGCTCCCCTGCTCACCCCGTACTCCCCCATCGACCAGTCCCTCCCCGATAAGCTCATCCCTCCTTTCTGGGAGGAAGGAGGAACAACCGAGCACCCGCTGGGGACCGATGTCTTTGGCCGGGACATCCTCAGCCGCCTGTTTTACGGGGCCAGGGTGAGCCTGATCGTGGTCGCCTTTGCCCTGCTCACCGGGGGTGGGATCGGATTGATCCTGGGGATCCTCTCCGGGTACCTGGGAGGACGGGTGGATAACGTGCTGATGCGCATAGTCGATGCTGCCCTGGCTTTCCCCACCATCCTCTTTGCCCTGCTCCTGGCCGTGACCATGGGACAGGGATTACGCACCCTGATCATCGCCATCGGCCTGATCCTCTGGGCACGCTTTGCCCGGGTGATTCGCGGGGAGGTCCTCGCCCTGAAAACGCGAGACTTCATCGCCCTGGCCCGGGTACACGGCTGTTCTCACCTGCGCATCATGGCCGTCCATATCCTTCCCAATGTCATGAACACCTTCATGGTGCTGCTCACCCTGCACGTGGGCGTAGTCATTTTAGCCGAGGCCTCGCTCAGCTTTCTGGGAGCAGGCATCCCTCCCCCGACCCCCTCCTGGGGATTGATGGTGGCCGAGGGACGCGGCAAGATCGCCAGTGCCTGGTGGATCTCCCTGATACCAGGCATTGCCATTACCCTGGTTGTGTTAGCCTTTAACCTGTTTGGAGACTGGCTCAGAGATCGATTGGATCCCAAACTACGACAGCTTTAAGCGCACAGACCCCAACAAGCCTTCATCTATGCAAGGAGGCGCCTATGCAGATCAGACGAATAGAGGCCCAAGCGCTGCAGGTTCCGGTAACCGCTCCCCTGCTGGATAGACCGATTCGGCGGGGAGTGGTCTTTGTGGAGATCGAGACCGATACGGGGATTACCGGCTATGGATTGACAAGCTACGCCTTACACAGCGCCATCAGAGAGTTTATCAATACCGAAGCCGCTCCCTTCTTGCAGGGACAGGATCCCCTGTGTACAGAGCGGATATGGCATCAGATGTTCTGGAGCTTTAACCAGCGTGCCCAGACCGGGGCCTGGTGCTCGGCCATGAGCGCCATCGATATCGCCCTCTGGGACATCAAAGGGAAGATCCTGGGACAACCGGTATGGCGCCTGCTGGGAGGAGCCCAGAATCCGGTACCGGCGTACATCACCTTTGGACTCCCCGAATACGACCAGGACCAATTGGTCGAAGCGGCCAAGATGTGGGTAGGACAGGGACAGGATAAGCTCAAGATGGTGGTGGCGGTACGCGGGTACAAGGAGGGGAAGGTGACCGGACCGGCCGACGGACCCGAAGAGGATGCCAGGCGGGTACAGGCGGTGCGGGAAGCGATCGGGGAGGGGATCGAGTTGATGATCGATGCCAACTACCTCTTCCCCTACCATCACGCCTTGCGCCTCTGTAAGCTCTGTGAACCTTACCACATCACCTGGTTTGAAGAGCCCCTGTACCAGAACGATGCCCTGCTCCTGGCCCAGCTCCGCCGGCAGACCACGGTTCCCATCGCCGCCGGCCAGAACGAAGGGCACCGTTTCCGCCACCGGGAACTCCTGATTCACCAGGCGGTCGATTTCCTGCAACCGAACGTGGTGCACGGAGGCGGCTATACGGAATGTGCCAAGGTGGCCGGCATGGCACAGGCCTTCAACATCCCGATCGCCAACGGTGGGGGCTGGCCGCACCACAACATGCACCTGCAGGCCGGCATGGCCAACGGCACCCGGGTGGAGTTCCACTACATCATGTGGAAGGTAGGAGAGATCCTGTTCCAGAATCCTCCTGCCCCGGTGCAGGGATGGGTCACCCTTCCCGAGACCCCAGGACTCGGCCTGGAACCGAATCCCGATGCCCTCAAGGAGTACCAGGTACCATGAAGGGAGAACCGATCCTGGAGGTACGAGACCTGCACACCTATTTCTTTCCCCGCCGTGGCGTGGTTAAAGCGGTGGAAGGGGTAAGCTTCTCCCTGGCGCGGGGAGAAACCCTGGGGTTAGTAGGAGAGTCGGGATGTGGGAAGACCATGACCGCGCTTTCCCTCTTGCGCCTGGTTCCCCAGCCCGCGGCACGCATCGTGAGGGGAGAGGTCTGGCTAGAGGGGGAAAACCTGTTAGAGAAGAGTGAGAGAGAGATGCGCCAGATCCGGGGTCGCCAGATCTCCATGATCCTCCAGGATCCCCAGACCTCCTTAAACCCGGTCTTTACCATCGGTGATCAACTGATAGAGGCGATTGCCATCCACCAGCGGGGCCGGTACAGGGACCTGCTGCAGCGGGCAATCGAGGTGCTACGCCGGGTGAAACTGGCCGGACCGGAGCAGCGGATTCACAACTACCCGCATCAGATGAGTGGCGGCATGAAGCAGCGGGTGGTGGGGGCCATTGCCATCTCCTGCGCCCCCAAGGTGTTGATCGCGGATGAGCCGACCACCGCGCTCGATGTCACCATTCAACTCCAGTACCTGAACCTGCTCAAAGAGATTCAGGCCCAAACCCAGATGGCCATCCTCTTCATTACCCACGACTTCGGGGTGGTGGCACACATGTGTGACCGGGTGGCAGTGATGTACGCCGGTCGTATCGTGGAGACCGGCTCGGTACGCGATGTGTTCAACCAGCCTCTGCATCCCTACACCCAGGCCCTGATCGCCTCGGTACCCCGCATGACCGAGCGGGTAGAACGTCTCTACTCGATCGAAGGACAGCCCCCGACACCGTACGATCTCCCTCCCGGTTGCCGCTTTGCTCCGCGCTGTCCCTGGGCCGATACCCGCTGCCACCAGGAATACCCTCCCCTCTTCCAGGTGAATCAGGAGCATACCGCAGACTGTTGGAGGCTCGAGTCCCTATGACAGCACCCTTACTCCGTGTGGAAAACCTGCGTAAATACTTTCCCCTGACCAAAGGGATAATCTTCATGAAGACGGTCGGCCAGGTGAAAGCGGTGGATAACATCAGCTTTTCCATCGCCGAAGGAGAGACGCTGGGCCTGGTGGGGGAATCGGGTTGCGGGAAGACCACCACCGCCAAACTGATCCTGCGCCTGGAGCACCCGACCAGCGGGCGGGTGCTCCTGCAGGGAAAAGATATCCATGCGCTGCAGGGCCAGGAACTGCGTGCGTATCGTACCATGGTCCAGGCCGTATTCCAGGACCCCTGGTCTTCCCTCAATCCCCGTATGCCGGTGGGAAAGATCATCGGGGAGTCTCTGGTGGTGAACAGGTGGGGCAGCGGCCGGGAGATCGAGAAGCGGGTGGAGGAACTCCTGGTGCAGGTAGGCCTCCATCCCGAGCATGCTCACCTCTACCCGCATGAGTTCAGCGGTGGACAGCGGCAACGCATCGCCCTGGCCAGTGCCCTGGCCTCCAATCCTCGCCTCATCGTGCTCGATGAACCGGTTTCTGCCCTGGACGTGTCCATCCGGGCCCAGATCATGAATCTCTTAAAGGACATCCAGTCCCACTACCAGGTCGCCTATCTCCTGGTGGCACACAACCTGGCAACGGTACGCTACCTGGCCCACCAGACCGCGGTGATGTACCTCGGGCAGATCGTCGAATACGCTCCCACCGAAGAGTTGTACAACAACTTACTGCATCCTTACACCCAGGCCCTCTTCTCCGCTGCCCTCCCCGATCATCCGGATAAGAGGCGGGAGGGACTGGTCCTGCCGGGAGAGGTCCCTTCCCCCATCAATCCCCCTAGCGGCTGCCGCTTCCATACCCGCTGCCCCTCGGTGATGGACAAGTGCTCTCGCCAGGAGCCGGTACTACGCGAAGTGGCTCCCGGTCATCTGGTCGCCTGCCATCTCTATTAAACTCGACAACGTTAAACTAACCGCAGAGTTCGCAGAGAACGCAGAGAGGAACAAAGCCTCTTGCAATTCATCTCAATATCCCTCTGCCACCTCCGCGTTCTCTGCCGTAAAATGCCAGTGTAACCCCGGTCAGTAAATTATCCCTTAAACTAACCGCAGAGTTCGCAGAGAACGCAGAGAGGAACAAAGTCTCTTGCAATT
>RFHZ01000839.1 GCA_003696125.1 Nitrospinota bacterium | reverse complement strand
GCTCTGGTCTACGGCCTCAACCAATATCCGCGCGGTCTATCGCTACCAGGAGCAACGGCACTCCCTGGTGCCAGCTGGCCAGGAGCACTGAGCGCTACCGCTGTTTCGTTACCAGAATGACATGGCTGCCAGCGACTTTTCCCTGCGCCTTTTGCTTTTGCACAAGCCTGGCCAGGCGTTCGATATACGGTGAGGCCGGCTCAACCATCTCCTTTCCTGGCGGGGGCAGGGGGTGTTCACTGGCGATGACCATGAAGAGTTCCTCGCCAAAGGGGGCGGTTACTGGGTACTCATATCCGCTACCCGGTGTTCCCAGAACCAGCGGCTTTCCTCCTGGCACGAAGTTGTTGTCCAAAGGTAGATGAACCACGGTCCCATCAGCACGGTAGTAATCGACCTGGAGATAGGCGTCTGTTTCCGACAGGATATGAATGATCAGCTTTTCGTCCTGACGATAAATCGCCTCCTTCCCCTTCTCCGGCCACACCCTCAGCCGGAAGTCTCCTCCATGCGGGAAAAAGTGGTCCATGAGGGTCACGACCCGTTGGATCGGGCCCAGGCTTTTTCCCTCGGGCGGGGTAAACGCCACCTGCGGGAAAAGCGGGTCTCGACTGAGGACCAGCTCGGCCGTGTGCACCTCTTTCCTGGTCCGGGTGTCTATAAGGCGGAGTTGCACGGTGACCTTGTCCGACGGAAAATCCCATACCTCACCTTTCACGATCACCTGGGGAGCCCGGGTGACTTCCTGGGGAGCCAGGACCTCGACCCGGTCGAGCTTTCCGACCTCAGCACTGACCAGACCGCTGAGCAGCTTGGTCCCTTCACTCTCCATCCCCAGGTTCCTGTAAGTCAGGTTCTCTACCAGCACCCGCAGGGGTGTTTCCGGAGAAGGGGAGATGAGTGGCTGGAGCAGTTGATGCACCAGGATGGCCATATGATCCCTGATTACCGCTTCTGCCGGGTCTTTACGCTGAGGAAGCTGTGGATGGAAAAGGGGGAGAGGCTGGGGGATAGCTTGAGGAAAGGCGAGTTTGGCTACCACCTGCTCGCTTCGCCTGGCCGGTTCGATATGGGGTTCTTCCCCTCTGAGCTGAGCGGTACGGACTTCTCCCCAGGCCGTGGTCAGGCTTTTCTCCGGAAGTACAGGAAGAGTAGTAGGTGTTTGAAAAGGAGGATTCAGTGCCTGTGGGGATAGCAGGCGAGGCTCGGCAGCAGGTTGTCGCTTCCCTTCTTCTACACGGGAGGCGGGTATTCCGGTAGTCACAGATATAACCGGTGGAGAGCTTTTCCATCTGGTCGACAGGCGGGGTTGCCAGGGGTGAGGCAAAGGTGGTCCCGAAGGGGGGCTTGCACCCAGGGGAATGAGCCGGGCTACTGCTGGGAGGGACTTCTCCTGGATGTTCGTCTCCTCCCTTTCCGCCAGGGTAGCCATGCGTACCGGCAGGGGTTGGGTTCGTATCGACTCCCTGATAGCCGGTATAGAGGGAAGAGGTTGGAGAGACTGCCGCGGGGGTCGGAAGGCACGGGGTCTTTTCTGAACCGGTACCGGTTTAGCGGCCATGGGTAGAGAGGGGAGGCTTGCTATACGCGCAGAGAAGATAGGCCTGTATTCGAGTTGCCTGGATACTGGATGAACCGGGGGGGGAAGGGGGACCTCCTGGGGTGCAACCTGAGCAGGGTAAGGGGACAGGGCAGTCACTTTAGGAGGAAAGGCGGTCTGGGAAGGCATCGCTGTGAGCCGGCGGGTGAGGGAAGCGGTAGCCGGTCTGGATGGAGCAGGAGAACGGGCCAGAGCGGGAGTAGGAGGCTGGGCTGGGCGCAGGGGGAGCGGTGGCTGGGGAGAGGCCAGAGATGAAGAGGGAGCGGGATGGGGAAAGGC
>RFHZ01000838.1 GCA_003696125.1 Nitrospinota bacterium | reverse complement strand
GGAACTGGATACGGGTCGGTCCCCGCGCGTACACCTCGGCCACCGGTCGCATCCCTTCCGTCTCCAGTCGCCTGGCTACGGTCTCCACATCTCTGACGAACTGCTCCCGGTTGGTGGTCCCGGCCCCGCATCCGGCCACGATCAGGGCACGGGTCATCTCCGGATGGGCGATCCCGAAGTTGAGCGCCACATTTCCTCCCATGGACAGCCCTCCCACGTATGCCTGGGAGATATCGAGGTGGCGGAGGAGTTGATAGAGGTCCTCTACCGCCTGCTCCTGTGAATAGGCAGCCGGATCGGTGGGGACCTCAGAGGGAGGGTAGCCACGGGCGTTGTAAGTGATTACCCGGTAACGACGGGCAAAGAATTTGACCTGGGGAGCCCAGCTTTTATAGCTCCCGGCAAACTCGTGGCTGAGCACCAGCGGAAACCCTTCTCCGGTCACCTCATAGTAGAGCTGTACCCCGTTTACCTGCGCCATCGGCATCTTCCTGTCCTCCCTCTGTCCTCATCCCTCATTACTCGTTACCCATTACTCCCTGGAGACAGAATACCCCTTCTTCTTGTATCATATTTGATCCCGGGCGTCTACGGGATTTTATCGTGGGTTTCTGCAAACAGGGACCAGGCAAAGGCTAAACCTGTTTCATCCGTGGATCGAGGGCATCACGCAGTCCATCGCCGAGCAGGTTGAAACCGAGTACGGCCAGGAAGATGGCCAGGCCCGGGAACAGGGTGAGGAGAGGGGCACGGAAGATATACTGCCGCCCTTCCCCCAGCATGGTCCCCCATTCCGGAGTAGGGGGCTGGACACCGAGGCCGAGAAAGCCGAGACCGGCGGCCACCAGGATAGAGGAGCCGAGATTGAGGGTGGCCTGGACGATGACCGGGGCCATGACGTTGGGGAGCACGTGACGAAAGATGATGATGCCGGAACGCTGTCCCAAAGCGCGCGCCGCTTCCACAAAGACCTGCTCCCGGATGGAGAGCACCGAGCCCCGTACCAGGCGGATAAAGGAGGGGATGGTGCTGATCCCGACCGAGATGATGACGTTCTGCAGCCCCACTCCCAGGATGGAGACCAGCGACAAGGCCAGCAAAAACCCGGGAAAGGAGAGGAGCACATCGGCGATACGCTGAATCACCAGATCGGTAAAGCCGCCTCGAAAACCGGAAATGGCACCGAGAGGAACGCCGATGACCAGGCCCAGCGCCACGGCAAAAAAGCCGATCACCAGGGAGAGGCGTCCCCCGTACACGAGACGGGCCAGCATGTCTCGACCCAGATGGTCGGTTCCCAGCGGATGGGCGGCGGACATGGGGAGCAGGACCTGGGAGAGTTGCTGGCGTTCCGGATCGTACTTCTCCCAGAGGGGGGCGGTAAGGACCAGCAGGAGCATGATCCCGAGAATGATCAGACCGGCCATGGCGGCACGATGACGGCAGAAGCGGTACCATCCCTCCAGGAAAGGGTGAGTATGCTTCGGTAAAGTTGTTGGCATCTCTACTCTCTTAGCCATAATGAATCCGTGGATCGATGATCACATAGGAGAGGTCAACGAGAAAGTTGGTCAGAATAAACAGGGTAGAGAAGATCAATACCGTGCCCTGCACCATCGGATAGTCGCGGGCAAAGATCGAATCGACCAGCAGTTGCCCCATGCCGGGCCAGCCGAAGACCGTTTCGGTCAGCACCGCTCCTCCCAGCAAGGCCCCAAACTGGAGGCCTACGGCCGTGATGATCGGGATGAAGGCGTTACGCAAGGCGTGATAGTACACCACCTTCCACTCCTGAATCCCCTTGGCCCGGGCCGTGCGCACAAAATCCTGTCCCAGGACCTCCAGCATGCTGGAGCGGGTCATACGGGCAACCAGGGCCACGGAAAAGCTGGCCAGGGTTACCGAGGGTAAGATCAGGCTGGAGAAGCCTTCGGCGCCGGCGGCCGGTAGCCAGTGAAGCTGCACGGCAAAGACGATGATCAGGATGAGTCCCAGCCAGTATACCGGCATGGAGACCCCG
>RFHZ01000837.1 GCA_003696125.1 Nitrospinota bacterium | reverse complement strand
GCTCTGGTGCACGCTCTTCGTCCACCCCGAGCACCGTCGCCGCGGCCGGGCCACGGCGTTGCTGGCGCGCTTGGCCGAGACCGCCCTCCTCTTCGTCGGGATCCTCTATCTCTTCCTGCAGCGGACCAAGATGGGGAAGGCGATGCGGGCAACGGCGGATAATCCCTCCCTGGCCCGGATCACCGGTATCGACACGGAGATGGTGGTGCGCTGGACCTGGGTCATCGGGGCGGCACTGGCGGCTGCCAGCGGGGTCCTCTACGGCATCGATGCCCAGTTGCGCCCGGACATGGGCTGGAGCTTCCTCCTCCCCCTCTTTGCCGCCGTGATTCTCGGGGGAATCGGTAATCCGTACGGTGCCCTGGTAGGGGGGCTGGTGCTGGGCATCGCGCAACAGGTCTCGACCGCCTTTCTCCTCCCCACCTATAAGCCGGCGGTCGCTTTTGTCATCATGATTATCCTGCTCTTGTTTAAGCCCCAAGGGCTGTTTCGGGGGACGACGACCTGATGGATCTGAGCGGTATTCTCAGCTATCTGATCTCTTTTGCCATCATGGCCGGGATCTATGCCATCTTTGCCCTCGGTCTCAACGTGCAGTGGGGGTATACCGGCCTTTTCAACATCGGGATCGCCGGGTTCTTCGCCATCGGCGCCTATACCTCGGCCCTGGTCACCACCCAGATGCCGACCGGTATTTACGCCCAGTACGTCCAGCAACTGATCGGTCTCAACCTCCCCTTTGTGGTCGGTCTGCTGGCCGCGGCCGTGGTCTCCGGGTTCATCGCCTTCCTCATCGGGTTTCCTACCCTGCGGCTGCGGGAAGACTACCTGGCCATCGCCACCATCGGCATCGCGGAAACGATCAGGCTGATCTTCAACAACGAGCGCTGGCTGGCCAACGGTCCCCGGGGGCTGATGGGACTTCCCCAGCCGCTGCGCGACCTGGTCGAGCCCTCGGTCTATAATTACCTCTACCTGGGGATCGTGCTGCTGGTCATGATCATCATCTATGTGGCCATCGAGCGGGCCATTCGCTCCCCCTGGGGACGGGTGTTGCGGGCGATTCGGGAAGATGAGGATTCGACCGCCATGAGCGGGAAGAACGTCTTTGCCTTCAAGATGCAGGCCCTGGTCCTGGGAGCGATGATCATGGGGATCGGTGGGTCCCTCTATGCCCATTATGCCCGGGCCATCTCTCCGGATGTCTTTACCCCCCTGTTCGGGACCTTCATCATCTGGGTGATGCTGATGCTGGGAGGAAGCGGGAATAACAAGGGGGCGATCCTGGGAGCCTTTGTCATCTGGGGGGTGTGGACCGGGAGCACCTTTGTTACCGACCAGCTCTTACCCCCTGTCCTCGCCTCACGTGCCCCCTATATCCGCTTTCTGGTGATCGGCATCCTGCTGGAGGTGATCCTCTTGCTGCGTCCACAGGGGCTGTTAGGGGAGGAGAAGCAGGTCTCCAAGCTCCTCGATTGATCCTAGATCACCTTCAACGCTTTCAAAATCTCCAAAATCGGTGGGAGCGGCTGCTGCCACAGCCAGTCTACCCGGAGCCAGAAGGGAGT
The DNA here is from genome assembly GCA_003696125.1 of Nitrospinota bacterium. Lineage (GTDB taxonomy): Bacteria > Tectomicrobia > Entotheonellia > J063 > J063 > J063. Next base: position 120 of record RFHZ01000837.1, on the reverse strand, counting down.
AAGCACCCTGGATCGATACACCTTCTTCCTATCCGGAATGCTCCGCTGGTAGCGTCCATCCTCTCCCAAAATGTAGAAGTCTGCCCTCCTGAGCTCTGGATCGAGGAGCCAGTACTCCTT
>RFHZ01000836.1 GCA_003696125.1 Nitrospinota bacterium | reverse complement strand
GTCCTGGCCTTTGCCATAGCCACCCTCCTCATGCGACGCATCGTCTACTCTCCTTTTGGCAAAGCCCTGCAGGCGATCCGGGACAATGAGACGCGAGCCGTGTGTATTGGTATCCCGGTTCAGCGGTACCGCTGGTATGCATTTATCATATCTGGAGCCTTTGCCGGGTTGGCGGGAGGTTTATTCGGTCAACTGAGCCGGCAGATCACACCGGAACAGTTGCACTGGCTGCTGTCTGCCGAGCTGGTGATGGCCACCGTACTGGGGGGCACCCGCTTCTTCTGGGGCCCCATTGTCGGGGCCATGGCCTTTGTGGCTTTGCGAGATCTCACCGTGGGCTTTACCCAGTACCGGAGCCTGCTGCTGGGTATCACCCTTGTCATCATCGTGTTTGTGTGTCCGGGAGGCGTTGCCGGTGGGATTTCTTTCTTCTACACCCTGGTGAGAAAACGGCTCGCGTCGTTTTGGTATCGGTAAGCTCTGAAGAAAAGGCCTTGCCTCAAAGAGCATTTTTCGTTACACTGCCATATGAAGTCTATGCCGGAGAGCCATGTAAAGCATCAGGGAAGGAAAGACAAGGTGCGCTCCTCCCTCTTACCCAGACAGATACTGGCTGGAGGACTCCTTTTGGGTCTTCTCCTCGCCTCTATCACCTGTCTCTTCCCATGGCCAGAGAACGCTCCCTCCTCTCACCCCCTCTGTTGGGTAGGGGAATTCATGCTCTTTCCCCTATTCTTCACTCTGCTGGTGTATCCTGCTGGCAGGAGGGAACAGCGTATCTCCGAACAGGTTAGCCTCCTCCAGATCTATAAGCCTCCCCGCTAGTCCCCTCTCTCTGTCTTCTAAGGAAGAATTCCCGGTGCTTCTGCGTTACAAAGGGGAAGGAAACGGTCTCTACTCTCCCACGCTCCGGGCTGCTGCGAGAAAGAGGCCTCTTCCCGCCGATCCGACAGGGAACGGCGGGATGGATAAGCAAAAAGCCCTGCGCAAGGTGCCCCTGGTGGGGTAGACCTGTAACAATACGGAGTCGTTGGGATACAAAAATTCTCAACAGGCCGGTCATGGTGAAAAAGAGGAGAAGATAGATGAAAAGGGCGAACAACTATCTGCTGGCTGGCATACTGATCTGGTTCAGTCTGCTTTTATGGTCTGGCCCTGTGTTGGCTGAACCCGACTATTGGAAAGAACTCGGGATCAAGCGCTTTGAGAAGAAGGTGCCTGCACCCGATTTTCAACTGCCTGATGTCCAGGGAAAAGCGGTGCGCCTGAGCGACTTTCGTGGCAAGGTGGTGCTCTTAAACTTCTGGGCCACCTGGTGACCGTACTGTGCCAAGGAGAGGTCCTCTCTGATCAGGCTTTACAACACCCTTAAAGATCGACAGTTTGTCATCGTCGGGGTCTCCATCGACCGGGATCCCGAGCAGGTCAAGCGGTTTGTCCAGGAAAAGGGGATGACCTATCCCATCCTGTTAGACCCGGAGCTCACGGTGGCGCAGCAGTATGGTTTGCGGGCCACCCCGACCTCCTATCTCATCGATAAAGAGGGGAACGTGGTGGGGGGAACGATCGGGCCGAAGCAGTGGGATAGCGAGGCAGCGCAGCAGTTGATCCTGCAGGTGGCGAAGCGCCGGTAAGCAGGTTTGGGATCTGCCATACCGGGTCCCCACTTTTCTCTTGACAGGGGCAATGTTTTTTGTTATAAATATTTCCAGTATCGAATTATTCTTGAAACGAAATTATGGCGCCCGTAGGACAACGGCGAGAGGAGGAAAAGCCGTGCGGGATCCGGTCTGTGGCATGGATATCGTCCCGACCCAGGCGGCAGCGCGTAGCGAATACGCCGGCAAGATCTATTACTTCTGTGCCCGGGTCTGTAAAGAGCTCTTTGATAAAGACCCGGAACGCTACCTCACCCCTCAGCCCTTTCCCCAACATGCGCGTGCCCTTTATGAGGCCCTGACCATCCTGGGAAAAGCCTTCTACGCACCGACAAGCAGCGAATTGACCGACGTAGAATGGTTCGCTCTACGCACCCTGGGACGCCAGGGAGAAAGCATGATGCGGGCCCTGGCCGAGGAATGTGCGGTCGCCCTCAGCACCATGACCGGAGTCGTCGACCGCCTGGTTAAAAAGGGACTGGTACAACGCCGGCATAGCGAAGAGGACCGCCGCGTGGTGCTGGTCTCCCTCACCCGGCAGGGCGAAATCACCTACCAGAAACGCCTGGACGCGGACATGCGGCTCATCCTGACCATGCTCAAAGCCCTGGACCCGGCGGAACAGGTCCAGCTGGTGGCCATGATGGAGAAGATCGTGCACTCCCTGCCCGCCGGTTTTCCAGGAGGGAGCTGATCGCACTTCGCTACCCAGAGAAAAACGTCTCTTGCAAGATAGCAAAGAGGAGAACTGACCATGACCACAACCCGTCTCGATCTTCCCATCGGCGGCATGAGCTGTGCCGCCTGTGCTTCTCGCATCGAAAAGGGCCTGCAGAGCCTCCCCGGCGTGGAAGAGGCGCAGGTCAACTTCGCCACGGAAAAGGCGACGCTCCACTACGATCCTTCTGTCGTGACCCTGGAGCAGATCTGTAAAAAGGTAGAGGACCTCGGCTATCAGGTCATCCGGGAAAAGGTCACCATCCCGATCGGTGGGATGCACTGCGCATCCTGTGCGGCCAATGTGGAACGCGCCCTGCGCCGGGTGCAGGGGGTCATTGAGGCTCAGGTCAATTTTGGCACCGAGACGGCAACCGTCGAATACTTCCCCACTCAGGTAGAAATCACTACGCTGCGCCAGGC
>RFHZ01000835.1 GCA_003696125.1 Nitrospinota bacterium | reverse complement strand
CTGCTGTCCAGGCTCTCCCCTGCACAGAAGGAGGAGTGGTTGCTGCGGCTCTGGTGTGCCAAGGAAGCGGTAGCCAAGGCCATCGGGCAGGGGATAGTCGGCAGCCCCCTCAATCTGGTAGGGCAAGAGTGGGAGCTGGAGAGCGGTAAGATCGTGGTGGAACTAGGTGGGGAGATGGCGCGACAACTACCAGCATATGCCCCAAGACGGTTCACCGTTCACACCGGACGGGAAGGGGATCTCGTTTTTGCCAGTGCACTTGTATAAGGAGGAGGATAGAGGGAGATGGTGAGGAGCAATCATTTTTCTCGAGAGGCCATTCTGCGTGACCTTCTGAAGATCTTGGGAGAGATGACGTCTGACTGGGAGGGGGGATTTGCAGGGGCCATAGGACCAGAAACCCGGCTGGCAGCCGATCTGGCCCTCGAGTCTATCCACGTTGTTCAGCTCGTCGTGGCCATCGAGAGGCATTTCCAGCGGCAGGATTTACCCTTTCAGCAGCTCTTTGTTCCCGGAGATCGGAGTGTGGATGATCTACGCGTGTCCGATCTGGTCGATTTCCTATATACCCATCTCAATACCCCTTCCTCAGGGAGAACAGATACCAGATCCATTTGATATGCTTCAGGAGAGATGAGGCCCTTGCGAAGGAGCCTAGGGAAAGGTCCTGTCAAAACATTCCTCTAACACGCGGCCATCCATATCCGCTGGAATGGGGTGGTTGAGCAGATATAAAATAGTCGGGGCTATATCCCATAGATTTGCCGAAGGGAGGATATGGTTTCCTTTTACCCGAGGACCAGTCAGGACCCAAAACCCATCAGGGTGATGAGCTCCGGCATAGTAAGGCTCAAAGAGGGTATGGAAACCAAAGGTATCATTGATAACGTATTGATAATCCCTGGGTTCTAAAAGCAGGTCAGGACCATAGAACACCTGCTCTCCGCTATAGATCTCTTCTTTCCTGAAAACTCTGGCTATGACCTGTTCCCCGGTATCTGGATCCTGTAGCTCAGTCAAGCGAGCAGCAATCTCTTCTCTCAGCCCTTCATATGAGCCGGGTTCAACAATGCCATTTGCCGTCCTCCCCTTCAGGTTAATATAGATGCCATATCCACAGCCGGCATAAGCGACGGTACTATTCCAATCGACAAGGGAGGGGAGGTTTTTCCTTCCCAGGGAGAAGCCACGAATGCTCTTTTGCAGGAGGGGGGTGGGGAAAAAGGGACGGAGAAATCCGAATTTCCAGCGGAGAAGCCAGGCCTCCAAAGGCCTGGAGCCCTTGTTCAGACCGAAGCTCCGAAAGAACTGGGGAAAGGAAGGCTTCTTCAAACAGAGGAATCCCTGATCACAGAGCCACTTATTCAGGAAAAGCATCTTCTGGGTTGAGCAGTATCCGTGATCCGAGAGAACGAGGACATACG
>RFHZ01000834.1 GCA_003696125.1 Nitrospinota bacterium | reverse complement strand
TTGCAGGTCATGCGTAGCCTCCTCCCCCCACCCCAACGCCAGTCGCGAGAGGTCAGCGGGCTGGAGCGGCGCAAAACGCGGCGGGTCAGCCGGGCGTTTCCGGTGCACTATACCCTGCACATCCCGCACCAGGACGAACCGGAAGAGCTCATCGGGAAGGGGAAAACCATCGATATCGGTCCGGGAGGACTGATGCTCAAAACGGCGCTCCCGCTCCAGCCCACCCATGTGCTGAACCTGGCGGTGGAACTCGGTCGCGACACCCCACCCATCCAGGTGGAGGGGACCGTGCAGTGGGTAAAACCGGAGCAGGCCTTCACCCAGCAGGTGGGGGTCCGGTTTACCCGTATGGAGGAGGAAGCCCGCACCCGGCTGGTAAACGCGCTCTTTGGCGCCTTCCAGCAGGGGTAAAGAGGATTTAGCGAGGTTTACTGAGGAGGAAAAGGAGATGGTAAGGAGAATCGGTGTTCTGGTATGTATCTTGCTCCTGGTCACCGCCACCGCCTGGGCGGCCGGAGAGCGGTGGATCGTCGCCTTTCTGGACGGTACCCCCACAGCGGTGCAGACGAGCCTGATCGAGGCCAGCGGGAGCAGCGTGCTGCACAAGCTCCCCCTGGTCAATGCCTGGGCCATTGAGTTCCCGGCAGATCCGGCCATGGCGGATACGGCGCTCCGCTTCTTGCAGGAACAGCCGGAAGTACGGGTCATGGAACCAGACTTCTCCCTCTCCCTCCAGATGCTGAGCGGGGGGGTGCAGAGCGAGCTGGTCACCGCTACCGATCCGGCAACGACCGGGGGAGGATACCCCTGGAACCTGCACCAGATCGGCCTGGATCAGATCAAGCGTCACAACCATGACTACCTGGGACACGGGATGCGCGTCGCCGTGATCGATACCGGTATCGATCCCTCCCACCCCTCACTCGCCAATGTAGTGGTGCGGGGATACAATGCCCGGGCCGGCGAGAACCCGGACGACTGGATCGATCGCAACGGGCATGGGACGCACATCGCCGGGATCATTGCCGCCAGCCTGGACGATCCCTACTTCCGGGGTATCGCTCCCCAGGCGGTGCTCTATGCGGTCAAGGTCCTGGATGAGAGCGGGAGCGGGTACCTCTCCGACCTGATCAACGGCCTGAGCTGGCTGCACGATCATCCCAACAGCTACCGGGTCCAGGTGGTGAACATGAGTCTCGGCTTCTCCCAGGGGAGCCTGCTGCTGCAAGAGGTCCTCCAGAAGCTCCTGGACCGGGGGATCGTGCTGGTGGCGGCGGTAGGGAACTATGAGAGCACCGGAGCAACCGGCGAGGGCGCAGCCGGCGAAGGCGCAGCCGGCACCGGATGTGCCAGCGGCGAAGGGGCAGCCGGGGAGGGTGCGGCCGGGGAATGCGGCCGGCGACTGTGTCACCCAGCCCCAGATCCTGTACCCGGCCCGCTACCCGGAGACGATCGCCGTGGGTGCCACCGATATCTCTGCCCGCATCGCCCCGTACAGCATCCCGGGGATAGAGATCGATGTGGTGGCTCCTGGAGGAACCCATACCGACCCGATCTTCTCCACCGATATCCAGGGTGGGTACGGACTGGGGAATGGAACCAGCCAGGCGGCCGCCCATGTGAGCGGGCTGGCCACCCTCCTGCTCAGCGTAGCCAAGAACAAGAATCTCACTCCCGAGGATATCCGGCAGATCCTGCAGGAGACGGCCACCGATCTGGGAGAGACCTGGGAGGTGCAGGGAGCGGGGCTCATCAATGCGCCTCTCGCCATAGAGCAGGCCAGACGCTGGTAAAAGGAGAAGAGGTTAACAACAGAGAGGCAAGGAGGAAAAAACGATGAAAAAGAGCGCATGGCACGCCAGCGCAACCAGGTCGACCCCCTCCTCCCTGTTCCGGGCAGGACAGGGACTTTGTGCCCTGCTTGTGCTCGGCCTGCTGATAGGACTGGGAACGGCCACGACCTGGGCAGCCAACAAGCGCTGGCTCGTCCAGTTTCGACCAGACACTCCACCGGAGGTGCAGGAAGCGATCGTTGCCCAAAGCGACAGCAAGGTCCTGCAACGTTTTCCCTCGCTCAACGCCATGGCCCTCAAGCTCCCTGCCCACCCGGGAATGGCCCTCGCCATGCTGCAGAGTGCTCCAGAGGTCGTCGCGGTGGAGGAGGATGCCGCCATCACCGTCCCGGCCTTACCCGCTGAAGGGGGTAGCCAGGGCCTCATCCTCCCCTCCCTCCCCGGATCGAATGTCTATCCCTGGAACCTGGTAGAGATCCATCATGACCAGATTCCCCTGGCTATTCGAGGCAAGGGGGTAACGGTGGCGGTGCTCGATACCGGCATCGATCCGGTGCACCCGGCCTTTGGGAGCGGGATCAGGATCGAGGGAGGGTACAATGCCCGGGCCGGCGAGAACCCGGACGACTGGATCGATCGCAACGGTCACGGGACACATATCGCCGGGATCATCATCGCCAGCCAGCAGGGACAGGGGGTACTGGGTGTTGCCTATAAGGCCAGGCTGTATGCGGTGAAGGTGTTGAACGATGCCGGGGGCGGATACCTCTCCGACCTCATCGCCGGCCTGCTCTGGATCTATGCGCATCCCGAGAAAGGGATCCGGGTCATCAACATGAGCCTGGGATTTTACCAGGACAGCCCCCTCCTGCACGAAGTCATCCGCAGACTCTACCAGGAGGGGATCGTGCTGGTCGCCTCGGTGGGAAACTATGACTGCGGTATCCCGGCCAGTGAAGGAGGAGATAGCATCGGTGCCACCAGTGAAGGGGGCGATAGCGAAGGGGGGGACAGTGAAGGGGGCGATAGCGGCCTCGATTGCACCTGGCAGGTGAAATATCCGGCCCAGTACCCGGAAACCATAGCCGTGGGGGCCACCGATGAGACAGGGAGTGTCACCTCCTACAGCGTGCAGGGACCGGCCGTAGATGTGGTCGCCCCGGGTGGTACCCGCACGGCTCCCATCCTCTCCACCTATCTGGGAAGCGGATTTGGACTGGGGAGCGGGACCAGCCAGGCGGCCGCCCATGTGAGCGGTGTGGCGGCGCTGCTGCTGGAGGTGAACCCGGCACTGGGCCCGCAGGAGGTGCGGCAGATCCTGCAGGAGACGGCCACCGATCTGGGAGAGCCCTGGGAGGTGCAGGGAGCCGGGCTCGTCGATGCAGAGTGGGCAGTGGAAGTAGCCGGGGACTGGCCATGATCTCCCCTCCTCCCTGCTTCTCCCCCTGCTACCACCTCTTCTTCTACCAGGCAGAAATTGCACTATTTAGAGAAGGCAGGGAAGAACAGGGATTTCACCGCATTGCTCCCTCTGCCTGAGAAAATTTTTCCTTCTCCCTCTCACCATCCTCCTGCTGATCGCGAGTCAGACCGGTAGCAGCCAGAAGGGGAAACCCGCTCTGGTTAAGGCAGACGGTTTGTGCGGTACAAAAAATTTGAAGAAAATATAATCAATGGTCTTTAAGGTATAAAAATTGCAAATATGACCAGGGGAACAAGAGGAAACTTTTAGACGGAGTTAAAGAAGGAGAAAAGAGATGGCAGGGAGAATGCTCTGGGTTCTGCTAGGGATCATGCTGGCCATGCCCGGCTTCTTCCCAGAGCCCTGTCCGGCATGGGCAGATGGTGGACACGGGCTAAGGGTCGGGCAGGTGAACACGGCAGGGCATCTGCGACGGCTGGTCGCCTTTCGACCCGGGATCGAAGAGGGGGAGCAGAAAAGGGTCATCAGAGAGAGTGGAAGCCTCCTTCTCAAAGCCTTTCCCCTCCTCAACGGGGCCCTGATCCAGCTCCCCCCAGATCAGGCAGAGACTGCTCTCGACTTCCTGTACCGTCATCCCGCCGTGGAACGGATCGAAGAAGACGTGTCGCTCGGGGCCGAGAGCCAGAGATATCCCTCCCCTACCGCCACTCCCGGGGGAGAGGGAGGGGTGCAGGGGAGCCTCATCATCCCGGCTGATCCGGAAATGCTGGAAGAGAGCGAAGAAGACTACCCCTGGAATTTGTGGCAGATCTACCTGGATCAGGCCGATCCCAGGCGACAGGGAGACAAGGTCGATATCGCCGTGCTCGACACCGGTATCGACCCCACTCATCCCGACCTGCACAAGATCGTGGCCCGGGGATACAACGCCCGCATCGGTGAAGAGGAACGGGATACCCTGGATCGCAACGGGCACGGTACCCATATCGCCGGCATCATTGCAGCCAAGCTGCGCAAGAGGTCGCATTTACGCGGCATCGCCCCCAGAGCGAAGCTCTATCCGGTCAAGGTGCTGGGCGATGACGGGAGCGGGTATCTCTCCGACCTGATCAACGGGCTCAATTGGGTCTATAAGAACCGCAAGATCCGCATCGTGAATATGAGCCTCGGCTTCTCCACCGGGAGTGAACTCCTCCATCGCATGGTCCGCCTGCTGCACGAGGCCGGTGTGATCATGGTCGCCTCGGCCGGGAATTACGACACCACCGGTGCCAGCGGGGAAGGCGCGGCCGGGGAGGGTGCGGCCGGAGAGGGAGCGGCCGGTACCGGATGTGCCAGCGGGGAAGGCGCGGCCGGCGAAGGGGCAGCCGGGGAAGGCGCGGCCAGCGGTGGCGGCTGTCTCTCTCAGGAACAGGTGAAATATCCGGCCCGCTACCCGGAGACGATCGCCGTGGGTGCCACCGACATCGAGGCCGAGGTCACCGACTACAGTATCCGGGGACCAGAGGTGGATCTGGTCGCCCCTGGTGGGGATCGCCAGGACCCGGTGCTCTCGATCAATCTCAACAAGGGCTATGGGCTGGGGAGCGGGACCAGCCAGGCCGCCGCCCATGTCACCGGCCTGGTGGCTCTTCTGCTCAGCGTAGACAGGACTCTGACTCCTGAAGAGATTCGCCAGATCTTACAGGATACCGCTCTGGATCTCGGTCTAGATTGGGAAGCGCAGGGGGCCGGCCTGATCGATGCCGCCCTGGCCATCGATCAGGTCCAAAGTAAGTAAGGAAGGAGGAGACAGCTCATGGCACGTCGGCAATTCATTATCCTGTTTGGACTCATCTTCCTGGCTCTGGGTCTGGTGCTCAGTCCCCTTCCAGTCAAGGCAGAAAACCTGCGACGCATCGCCATCTTCAGCCAGGACACACCGGTAGAGGTACAGGAGGCGATTGTCCAGGCCAGCAGTAGCACCATCCTGCAACGCCTCTCCCCCTTTCCGGCCCTGGTGATTCAACTCCCCCCCGACCAGCCCCAGGTGGCCCTGGATATCCTGCAGAGCTATCCAGAGGTGGAGGCCATCGAGGAGGACACCTCCATCACCGCCCAGAGCCTGGCCGGAGGGATCCAGGGAAGCTTTGTCACCCCGATTGATCCCCAAACAGGGAAGGAGCAGTATACGGATCATGGCTATCGCTGGTCGATGCGCCAGATATACCGGCATAAAGTCGAAGGGACCGATGGAGATAGGGTGCGTGTTGCCGTGCTCGATACCGGCATCGATACCACCCACCCTGATCTCTCCAGGGTGGTAAGAGGAGGGTACAATGCGCGGGCGGGTGAGGACCCTGCCGACTACACTGATCGCAATGGCCACGGCACCCACATCGCCGGGATCATCGCCGGCAATCTGGCACAGCTCAAGGTGAAGGGGATGGCTCCCAGGGCCAAGCTGTATGCCGTGCGGGTTCTTGACGACGCGGGTGGCGGCTATCTCTCCGACCTGATCAACGGCCTCCTCTGGGTCTATAACCATCCCGAGAAGAACATCCGGGTGGTGAACATGAGCCTCGGCTTCTACCAGGGGAGCACCCTCCTCCACCAGGTCATCCAGTGGCTCAAGCAGCAGGGTGTAATCATGGTCGCCTCGGTCGGCAACTACGACTGCACCATCCCGGCCAGTGAAGGGGGAGATAGTGAAGGCGGGGACAGTGAAGG